>JBHHXF010000706.1:0-2234 GCA_046756905.1 Anaerolineae bacterium
AGACCATCTACCACGACGACGCTCATCCGTCGGCGCTGGTGCTGCCGGCCAGTAACTGAACACATGAATTCCAAAATCCGAATATCCGAGGTATCCGTGTTCTTCCTTGACCCGTGATGATCCGACGGTTCGAGCCAGGTGACCAAGACGCAGCCCGCCGGTTGATTCTTGCCGGCTTGGGTGAACACTTCGGCTGGATTGACGAAACGTGTAACCCGGACCTTGATGACATTACGGCAAACTACATCGAACCTGGTCACGTTTTCGTTGTGGCAGAAACGGACGGCGAGTTGGTCGGTACGGGAGCGCTGATTGCTGAGCACAAAGACATCGGGCGGATCGTGCGGATGTCAGTCAGTCGTACGCACCGGCGAAAGGGGATTGGCCGCACTCTGGTTGCACACCTGCTCGATGTAGCGCGGCAGAAAGACTTCTCACAAGTGCGAGTTTCAACAGAGCACGACTGGAAGGCCGCCATTGGGCTTTACAAATGCTGTGGCTTCACCGAGTACAACCGCGATGACGTGGATGTCCATTTCTCACTCGTGCTCAAAAAGAACACATGACCCCTATTCTCTCGGAGGCCCGTATGACGAAACCAACGTTCTGGCCACTGGCGAACTATCGCGAATACCCTGTCGAAGAGATGAAACAGCGCGCCGCGGCTTTCTATGCCGATATGCGACCGAGACGGTCGGTCCGCCACTTCTCCGACCGGCCAGTGCCGCGCGAGATCATAGAGAACTGCCTGCGCACGGCCGTGACTGCACCCAGCGGCGCTAATATGCAGCCGTGGCACTTCGTAGTCGTGACCGACCCCGCCGTCAAGCGCAGGATTCGTAAAGCGGCCGAGGAGGAGGAGCGCGAATTCTACCACAAGCGTGCCACCGAGGAGTGGCTGGAGGCGCTGGCTCCGCTGGGCACCGACGAGCATAAGCCCTATCTGGAGACAGCGCCTTACCTGATTGTCATTTTCGTGCAGAACTACGGTCTACTGCCAGACGGCCGCAAGATCAAGCACTACTACGCCCACGAGTCAGTCGGGATCGCGACCGGTATGCTCATTGCAGCGGTGCACCACGCCGGCCTCGCGTCGCTTACCCACACACCCAGCCCGATGGGGTTTTTGAGTGAGATCCTGGGCCGGCCCGTCAATGAGCATCCCTTCCTGATCCTGGTGGTCGGCTACCCGGCTGATGATGCGGTAGTGCCCGACATCTCCAAGAAGCCGCTGCACGAGATGGTCACGTTTGTTTGAGGCAACTACCCTCCCGCAGGTTACGATGCGCGATGGTTTTGCACCCGAGAAATGGCCTTGAAGCAGCGATTCTCGGCCAGAAAGGCTCCACCTGCGGGAGGGTGGCTGAGCAGTTGCGTTTGAGGTTGCAATCGCATCCTCTGTATGGTAAAATACAGGCGGCCTTGAACCGTACACAGCCTGGCCCGTTTGTTCCCCCCGTTGCCGGTTACCGGCTCGATATTGCAAGACCCCTGCGCGGATGGGCGATCTATCATGATTACCGAGGCCGACACCTGTCGCAAATATGTGCTACCGAAGCTCTACGCCGCCGGCTGGACCGACGACCAGATCAGCCAGGAGAAATACTTCACCGACGGCGTCCGGCGATTCGACGACTACACCCGTGAGAAGGTGCGCACCCTCTACGGCGACGCCGGCAAGATTCGATCAGCCTGGCGCAATCCCGATCAGCGGGCCGTGGTGATCTCGGAATTGGAGAGCCGGGGCATCTTCTTTGAGCAGTTGGCCGAGGCGACGGGTCAGCCCGACGCCGACCCCTTCGATCTGCTGATCCACGTGGCTTTCAACGCACCGCTGCGCTCCCGCCGCGAGCGCGCCGAAGCGGTGCGCCGCGAGCATAAGGACTTCTTCGATACGTATGGTCCCCAGGCGCGCGAAGTGCTGGACTACCTGCTGGACAAGTACACCGACCACGGCGTGGCCCAACTGACGGATTTGCATATTCTGGAGCTCCCCGATGTGCCTGTGCCGGGCACCGTGATCGAGATCGCGGACCTTTTCGGCGGGGTGGAGGATCTGAAGGATGCTACGCGCCAGTTGCAGGACCTGATCTACGCGGCGTGACATGAATTCACCCTCCCGCAGGTTCCGAACTTGTCTGGCCAATGCCGGCCGATCCAGGTTCTTGCCTCAAGGCGAGAGCACCGCTCACAGCAACCTGCGGGAGGGTAGCAGCGACTTCACCCTCCCGCAG
>JBHHXF010000707.1:0-2233 GCA_046756905.1 Anaerolineae bacterium
CTGCCTCACCGCCGGCGGTCCACTACCCTCCGCGCCTTCAGCTCCCAGCGCGGCAGGCTGCCGGCCTCGACCGCATGAACCGGCACGCGCAGCGCCAGCCGGCGCTCCATTTCCGCCTGCACGTCCCGCGCCACCGCCTGGGGATCGTCAGCCAGCGCCTCGATCTTCAGCTCCAGCTCGTCCATCTCGCCCCGCTTATAGACCTCGATGGCGAATTCATCCACCTGGGGAAAGCTGCGCACGATGTTCTCGATGGCGCTGGGGAACACGTTCACCCCGCGCACGATGAACATGTCGTCGATGCGACCGATGATGCCGCCCTCCATGCGAACGAAGGTTCGCCCACACTCGCAGCGCTCTCGGGCCAGCCACACCTGATCGCCCGTGCGATAGCGGATGATGGGCATCCCTATCCGTCCCAGGTTGGTGATCACCAGCTCGCCCGCGTCCGCCGGCTGGCCCGTGGCAGGGTCGATCACTTCGACGATGAATTCCCCTTCGTTCAGATGCACACCGGCATGGGCCACGCACTCGAAGCCGTGGGCTCCCACCTCGGTGGCGCCGGTATGGTCGAACAATTGGGCGTTCCACGCCTCCTCAATGCGCCGGCGGGTAGCGGGGATGTTGGCCCCTGGCTCGCCGGCTACGATCAGTCGCTGCACGGACGACGCACCGATGTCCATGCCGTTATCCCGGGCCACCTCGGCCAAGTGCAGGGCGTAGCTGGGCGTGCAGCAGATGGTTGTGGCCTCCGTCTCCAGCAAGTGGTGCAGGCGCTGTTCGGAGCTGTGAGCACCTCCCGAGATTGCCAGCGCGCCCACATGCCGCGTCCCCTCCCAGGCGCTCCAGAAACCGATGAAGGGGCCGAAGGAGAAAGCGAAGAACACCCGGTCCTCTGGCCCGACGCCCGCTCCCCGATAGACAGCACCCCAGCAGCGGGCCCACCAGTCCCAACTCTCCGCAGTGTCGAGCCAGCGCAGAGGCGCACCCGTCGTGCCAGAAGTCTGGTGCAAGCGGATGTATTGCTCGACGGGGAAAGTCAGGTTGGTGCCGAAGGGGGGATGAGCAGCCTGATCGTCTACCAACTCCTGCTTCACGGTGAGAGGCAGCCGGCGCAGGTCGTCCAGGCTGCGGACGTCTTCGGCGTGATCGAGGCCGGCCTCTCCCAGCTTGCGCTTGTAGAAGGCATTCGTAGACAGAAGCTCTCGCAGCATGACCCGAAGCCGCTCCACCTGCCGTGCTTCCAGCAGTTCCTGACCCGCTGTCTCAATGTCACTGTTAAAGAATGTCACGCGCATCGGTTATGTCCTCCACGCGTCAACATCCCTAACGAGAAACGTAGTGCGTTTGCGCATCCCGCATCCCGTATCCCGTTCACTCCCACTCCGGCTCTCTCTCCTCCTGATACGCTGCGCCGGCCTCAAAGAAATCACGCGACGTCATGGCAATGGCCTGGAGGTTGATGTAGTGCTGGTAGAAGGACTCGAAGTCCAGATCGAAGGCGCGGTTGGTGGCCAATTTCGACATGCGGGTGCCCTTGGAGCAGCTCCGCTGGTACTTCTGGATGTAGTCTTCAAACTCTTCCCGATACGCCTCCTCGCTCACCAGATGGTCCACCAAGCCGATGCGCTGCGCCTCCTGGCCGTCGATGTTATCGCCTGAGATGATCAACTGCTTGGCGCGCCCCATGCCGATGTAGCGCGGCAGTCGCCACGTGCCCAGGCCGGGGATGAGGGATTCGCGGATGGCCGGCAAGCCGATCTGCGCCGAAGGCGTCGAGACGCGGATGTCGGAGGCCATAGCCAGTTGCAGGCCGCCTCCCAGGCAGTAGCCGTGGATCAGGCACAGCACCACCGGCTCCATGGTCTCGAACTTGCGCAGCGCACTCTCCCAATGATCGTGATATGTTATGTCAATCTTGCCGGCTGATAACTCCTTCAGATCGATGCCAGTACAGAAGGCCCGGCCAGCTCCGCTGATGGCCACCAACCGCACATCCCGATCCGGGGCAATCTGATCGGCCACCGTATTCAGGTCATACGTGGCCTGGTTGTTCTGGGCATTCAGCACCTCCGGCCGATTCAACGTCACCCGCGCCACCGGCCCATCCTTCTCCCAATACATCGTCTCAAACTCAGGCATCACATCCTCTCCTTCAATCCACCAACCCCACCGCTGGGGCGCATGCAAAACATGGGGGAGCGAGCCCTTCGATACGCTTCGCTACTCAGGA
>JBHHXF010000708.1:0-2233 GCA_046756905.1 Anaerolineae bacterium
AACGGCTCAAATAGCTGACCGAGCAAGGGGGCAGCAACTCCATGCGCGTCAACCTAAGGGGGGAGCGCCGGTCGAGTAGTGTCTTTAGGCGCGTATCGAGGCCAAGCGACGTCCTGAGCCTGTCGAAGGGCGGCTTGGCGAGACCCGCTCCCTGGGTCTCGATACGGCCTTCGGCCACTCGACCGGCAGTCGCTAGTCGCTTAGGTTGACGCGTATGAGCAGCAACTCCACTTACTGTTGGACCGCTGACGACACCTGGCGATCAATGAATCGTAGCGACGACTCCCAGGTGGTCGGAGGCGGTGCCGGTAGTGATCGCTACATCACTCGCTGTCAGATCGGGGTTGATCCAGATGTAGTCGATGCGCTGGCGCGGCCGGTCGGAGGGGTTGGTGTAGCCAGGGGAGATGCCGGCCAGGTCCAGCACGTCGCTGAAACCAGCCTGGCGCAGTAGCTCGATTTCGGGGTCGCCGGGCCGGCCATTGAGGTCGCCCAACCACGCCGTGTGTGGCCGGCCGGCCCAGAATTCGAGAATAGCTTTGGACTGCTCCACGCGGACGGTGCTCCCCGTTTCGGGGTGATGGTAGTGCGTGGCGATGACCTCAAGTCTCTCACCTTGCCCCACATCGACGCGTGCCCACAGGAAACCACGGAGGATCAGCAGGTCACGCGGCGGCAGGTTGTGCGGCTCGTACTCGATGATGGGCAACCGGCTGAGGATCGCATTGCCCCAGAGGGGATCGGCCGTAGGCCCGGAAACGTAGGGCATATCCAACCGCTGTGACAGCCAGGTGAGCATGTCCAGCGACCCGTCGATGACCCACCCGCGCGATACTTCCTGCAGCGCCACCACGTCGGGTTGCTCCGACTCGATCACCCGAGCTAGGGCCTCCATCCCCAGGAACCCGTCGGTGTCGAAGCCGTTGTGCAGGTTGAAGGTCATGATTCGCGCGGGATAACCGTCTCCGACAACCTCCATCGGCGTGTGCCACGTGACCAGCCTGACCAGCGGCATAGTCAGTAGGAGCAGCACCAGCACCGCCGGCTGCGATTCGATTGGCGTGAACGCTGGCAGCGCCGGCAGCACCAGGGCTGCACCGACAGCGCAGAGCGCCACGACCAGCGCCGCTGCCGGCGGCAGAACGGTGTTGCTGAAGGGCAGGGCAATGTCGTACGCGCCGTAGTAGAGGAAGAGAAGGGCCGCCAGTAGGACCATGCCCAGGCCGTGGGCGATGGTCGTCCGGGCCAGGCCGGCTTTTTCTCCCCGCGTGTCAAGACTGGCGAGAATCACCGTCAACAGTGCCGCCATGGCCATTTGACCAGCTAGAAACAGGGATGCGGCTACAATCCCCGCCGGCGCTGCCGGCACGACAGAGAAGACCAGCCCCAGCGCCAACAGCAGTACAAGCGGCCACAGTCCGCGTCGAGCCTCGCTCAGCACCCAGGCGGCTAAGGCCAGGCCGGCGGCATGACCTAGCAGCACGCAGCCGAATGCCAGGGGCTGTGTCCAGCCCGTCAGCGCCGTCAGGCGAGCGACGTTCTGGAAGATGAGCATTTGCAAGAATAGGAACGGCCCCACCGCCAACCATGCCAGAGTCGGCCATAACGGGCCGTCGCTGGCCGACGAGGACGTGTCGCCAATCAGGGAGCGCAGGCTGACCGCCAGCAGCAACCACTGGATCAACACCAGCAGAAAAACTAGCAACGTGGGACCGACGCCGGCCTGCCAGCTCACATCGTAGGTGCCAAAAGCGCCATGCATTGCCGTGTCCAGCGCCAGGCCCAGCAGAAAGCCGAGGGCAAACCGGCCGGACCCACCGTCGCGCACGCGGCCCAGGTAGGTTGGCAGAAACAGGACGAAGAGCACCGTGCCGGCGATGGCCAGGTAGAGATCGCCCAGCGGGTCCCTAGTCCAGAGCTGAATTGCCAGGCGGAGCAGGCCCAGCCCGCCGGCAGTCAAGGCCAGCAGCCGGCCAGGTCCCAGCAGCCGGCGGAGTAGGGCTGTCAGGAAGCCGGTGAGAAAGATGGCGAAGGCCAGCTCGCCGAGCTGGATGGCGTTCCAGCCGATGCGATCGCGTAGGACGAACACCAGCGATGGCAGCAGTACACGTAGAGTCTGCATGCCGATAAGGATGGTGATCGCCGGCAGGCCCAGCGCCACCCAGATCGACTGTTTCCTGAAATCGGTCACAAGATCCCCTTAATCTGTTGGCACGAATGTGGCCGCCTTCAG
>JBHHXF010000709.1:0-2233 GCA_046756905.1 Anaerolineae bacterium
AGGGGGGGGCATCCCAACAACCCAGGCGATCACCCCACAAACGTATACCTGGCTGGCATTATAACTGACAGGTGTGCTCATCGTCAAGTCGAACGCTGCGCCGCAACGGGCGGGGACAGCGGACGCCGGCATTGACATTGCAGCCAAACGATTCTATGATTGACTCTGTATGAGCAATGATGATGCCACTCTGAAACGCAAAGCCCTGGAGGTTCACCAGCGACTGCTGCAAGCCTACGGTGAGCCCACGCGCAGGGACGGCGACCCGATAGCAGCGCTGGTTTCCACCATCCTCAGCCAGAACACCAACGACGGGCTGCGGGACCGGGCCTACCGCCGGCTGCGAGATCGCTTCCCCACGTGGGAACAGGTGCGCGATGCGCCGGCAGCGGACATCGCCGAGGCGATTCACGTGGCCGGCCTGAGCCAGCAGAAATCCGTCCGCATCAAGCAAGCCCTCCAGCGCATCACCGAAGAACGGGGTGAGTTCAGCCTGGATTTCTTGCGGGAGATGCCCGTGGCGGAGGCGAAACAGTGGCTGACACGGATGAAGGGGATCGGGCCGAAGACGGCTGCAATTGTGTTGCTGTTCGCCCTGGACATGCCGGCCTTCCCCGTGGACACCCACGTGCATCGGCTCAGCCGGCGCATCGGCCTCATCGACGAGAAGGTGTCGCGAGAGAAGGCCCACGATGAGCTGGAGCAGATCCTGCCGGCGGCGATCTACTACCCCTTTCACATGAATCTGATTCGACATGGCCGGGAGGTTTGCTCCGCCCGTGCTCCGAAGTGTGAGGTTTGCGTGGTGAACGATCTGTGCGGCTACTACTTGTCCTTGAACCAGCTAGATGGGTAGATGGATGGTTGGCTGGTTGGCTAGATGGCTGGTTGGCACCGTCGAGCCATCCAGCCATCTAGCCATCTAGCTTTCCACCCACGTGTTGACAGAACTCCCACCCTGACATATAATTGACCCGAACATTTGTTTTACTCGCATCGAGGGGACTATGCCAGATTTTGTCTCGAAACTCGCCGCCCGCATCGACGAGCGGCGAGAGAGCTTGACCCAAACCCTGGACGCCAACGCTCAGGCGCAGGAAGCGACGCTGCGGGACCTGATGGCACGTCATTGGCACCCGCTGCCCCAGGATCTGGCCGCCGGCACACGACGCGGGCCAGCCTTTGCCGTCGATGGCTCCGCCCGTCGGGTCAACCTGGCAAACGGGGCCTTCCTCTTCGCCGCCCAGGCCCTTCTCATCGGCGAAGGACGCACAGAGACCGACGTAGACATTGAAATCCTGCGCGGAACCATCCCGCGCGGCAGCGTGGAGCGATTCGCCGACCTGTTCATGCATCGACTGGAGATCGGCCTGGCGCGGGACTACGCGCGCCACGTCCCCGAGGGCAGCGTCATTTTCCTGGACGGAGCGCTGTACGGCCAACTTCCTCAGCTCTACCCGTTGACCATCGAGGGCATCGAAGACCCCGTCGTGCGCGAGAGAATCGAAAAATACCCCCAGGAAATCGCCCAGGCATACCTCGATCTGTTTAGAGAATGTGATCGGGGCCACCGCTTCCTCATCTCCATCGCCAAGACAAGTCGCGAAGCCACCCACGCGAAAATCTGGGCCAGGCATGAGGGCGCCGACAGCTTGCCCCTCGAGGTCCCCGACAGTGAAATGATCTACCGCTGGACCGGGGATGAAAAGGGCTACTCGACGCCGGTTATTCTGGGGGATTGGGGCTTCACAAGCGGCAGCCGCGAACTGATTGAGCACGGAGACCTGGGGGGTGCGCCAGCCATCGTCTCCTTCTTCGTCCGACTGGCTGATTTTGACGATGCCGTGCGAGTGGATGTGCCGGCCTTCTGTGTTGGAGATGAGCGCCGGCTGGGAGCGGTGACCGGCGAAACCCTGGAACCGGACAAGCCGGCATTCCACACGATACTGGAGATCCTGGCCGGCGACTACGGCGGACTGGAGGTGTACAACGCTCTGCTGTATGCCGTAGATCGGGAGGTGCGGCTGGAGCGGCGCACGATGAAGCATGTTTACCTGAGTCTGATTCAGAGCAAGCTGGGGCGCGAAATTAGGCTGGATCGCAGCGATAGGCGATTCTGAGCGCCAGGAAGTTTGACCCGCCGGCGTCGGTTGTGTAGAATTACAGATGGGAGAGCGCGCCCCCGTAGCTCAGGCGGATAGAGCAGCAGTTTCCTAAACTGCGTGTCGCAGGT
>JBHHXF010000710.1:0-2224 GCA_046756905.1 Anaerolineae bacterium
TGACCAGTGACCAGTAATCAGTGATCAGTAACCAGTAACCAAAACACTGACTACTGATCACTGATCACTGATCACTGATTACTGATTACTGGCTGGGAGTGTAGTTCACCGATGAAGCTAATTGTTCAGCCAACCGACGGGCTGCGGGGAGCCGTCCGGCTGCCAGGGGATAAGTCGATTTCGCATCGGGCGCTGATGCTGGGGGCGATTGCCGAAGGGGCGACGCGGGTTACGAATTGGTTGCCCGCCGGCGATTGCCAGGCCACGCTGCGCTGTGTGCGTGCCTTGGGCGTGCCCATCGAGCAGCACGATGCAGCAACGCTGACCGTGCACGGGGTTGGCTGTGACGGGCTGCAACCGCCGCGACAGACACTGGACTGCCAGGGCTCGGGGACGACGATGCGCTTGCTGGCCGGCCTTCTGGCCGGCCAACCCTTCCCCAGCACGCTGGACGGCCACGAGGGGCTGCGGCGACGGCCCATGCGCCGCATCATCGAGCCGCTGCGTCAGATGGGCGCCGACATCGAGGGGCGCGATGGCCGCTTCCCGCCGCTCAAGATTCGTGGTGGGAACCTGCACGGCATCGACTACCGCCTGCCCGTGGCCAGCGCCCAGGTGAAATCCTGCATCCTGCTGGCCGGCCTGTTCGCCGACGGCCCGACGACGGTCCACGAGCCCGGGCCGGCCCGCGACCACACGGAGCGCATGCTGCGAGCCATGGGCGCTGAGATACACATAGATGGACCAACCATCACACTCGTGCCCCAGCCGGCACCGCTGAGGCCGCTCGCGTTGCAGGTGCCGGGGGATTTCTCCTCGGCAGCGTTTCTGTTGGTGGCCGGCGCTATTGTGCCGGGGTCCCGAATCGTGATCGAGGCCGTGGGTGGCAATCCGACTCGCACGGGACTGCTGGATGTCCTGCACACTATGGGCGCCCGGATCGACGTCGAGGATCAGGGTGAGAGTGGTGGAGAACCACTCATCGACCTGGCTATCCGCTACAGCGATTTGCAAGGCGCCCAAGTGGATGGCCCGCTGGTCGTGCGCATGATCGACGAGTTTCCCGTCCTGGCGGTCGCAGCAACGCAAGCCGGCGGCACGACCGTGGTGCGCGACGCCGGGGAGTTGCGAGTCAAAGAGACGGACCGCATCGCGGCCGTGGCCACGGAGCTGCGGAAAATGGGCGCCGAACTCGAAGAAAAACCCGACGGGTTTGTGATGCACGGGCCGGTCACTCTGCAAGGTGCCGTTGTGGATAGCCACGGCGATCACCGGCTGGCCATGGCGCTGGCGGTGGCCGGCCTGATTGCGGACGGGGAGACGGTCGTCGAGGGTGCGCAGGTGATCGATGATTCGTATCCGGGGTTTGCTGAGGCATTGCGGGGCCTGGGGGCATCGATTCGTTCTGAGTGATTCCCCCGAGTTCCCCTGAGGCCCTGGCGGGAACTCATGAGGAACTCGGGGGAACTCAGGGGAACTCCTCCCTACTGCGCCGGTCCTGCATGAGGAGATGAAGAGATGGATGTGCCAAATGCTTTGGATGTTCTGGCTGAACGCGGCTTTGTGTACCAGGTATCGGACGAGGCCGGCCTGCGCGCGGCGCTGGAGGAGCCGATCACGCTGTACTGCGGCTACGATCCCTCCGCCGGCAGCCTGACAGTGGGCCACCTGCTCACCATCATGGCGATGCGCCACCTGCAGCGACATGGCCATCGGACCATCGCTGTGGTGGGCGGCGGCACCGGCATGATCGGGGACCCCACTGACAAGTCCGAAGCCCGGCCCGTTCTCTCCGAGGAGCAGATCGAGAAGAACGTCGCAGGCGTGACGCAGCAGCTTGCGTACTACTTGGTGGATGGCGGCGATGGCAGCGCACTGGTGCTGAACAACGCCGAGTGGCTCCGCGAGTTGAGGCACATCGAGTTCCTGCGGGATGTTGGCCGGCACTTCAGCGTGAACGAGATGCTGGCCACGGATACGTACCGCACGCGCCTGGAGTCCACTGGCCTCAGCTACCTAGAGCTGAGCTATCGCCCGCTGCAAGGATACGATTTCCTGCACCTGTACCGCAACTACGGCTGCGTGCTGCAGATCGGAGGCAGCGATCAGTGGAGCAACATCCTGGCCGGCGTGGACCTGATTCGGCGGGCGGAACGACAGCAGGCATTCGGCATGGTCGCCCCGCTGCTCACCACGGCATCGGGTGCCAAGATGGGCAAGACGG
>JBHHXF010000711.1:0-2213 GCA_046756905.1 Anaerolineae bacterium
CGCCGGCTAACCCGCGTAGGCGGGTTTCGCAAATGTTGCCGCGAATTCATTCGCCAGGCCAATTGCAACAGAAGGATTCCATCATGATCTCACCGGACACCTACGTCATACCTGCATCGTCCGCCATCGGCCGGACCATCGACGATGAGGCCGTACTCGTGCTGCCTGAGCAGGGGCAGGTCAAAGTCCTGAACGAGGTGGGCGCCCGCATCTGGGACCTGGCAGATGGCACTCGCACCGTGCGCGACATCGCGGCCGCCATCTGTGCTGAGTACGAGGTGGAGCCGGCCCAGGCTGAGGCCGACACGGTCGAATTCGTCGCCCAGTTGGCCGAGCGAGGGGTGGTATTGCTTTCGGCGGAGCCGGCCAGAGTGTCCGGTAGCTGAGAATCTGGCAGTTGAAACTGCACCAACCATCGCAAAGCCGGCCTACGCCGGCTAACCCGCGTAGGCGGGTTTCGCAAATGTTGCCGCGAATTCATTCGCCAGGCTCTTGGCCGGTGAGACAACGCGCAATACGCAGTACGCAATACGCAATCAGCACAGCAATTTCCCTGCTCATGCTCTCACTACTCCACCCGCCCGCCGGCCCCGCCCACGCCTCCGTCACCCTGGTCAGCTTCACAGCCACCGCCAGCCAGGCTCAAGTCCTGCTGCGCTGGGAGACCGCCACCGAGATCGACAGCGCCGGCTTCTTCATCCGGCGTAGTTTGCAGGAGGATGGCGACTACGTCCGCATCAGCCCGTTCATACCGGCCCAGGGGGACAGCCTCATTGGCGCGGTCTACACCTACGTGGATGAGGACGTGGAGAGCGGAATGACTTACTACTACAAGCTGGAAGAGCTGGGCAATGACCAGAGCACGGAGTTGCACGGCCCCGTCTCTGCTACAGTGGGGCCGGCGGCCACCCAAACGTCTACTGCTACGCCCACATCGCTCCCCACGGCGACACCGACGGCCTCGCCCCGCCCGACGAGGACGCCCACCATCACATCCACCTCGCCCTCCAGCTCCACGCCGACAGCCACGCGCGCACGGGCGGCTACTTCCACCCCTACCTGGACGCCGACCATCACGCGGACCCCGACAATGACGTGGACGCCCACCCGATCGGCGACGCCCGGCGCCGGAGCGACCGCGACCCGCCGGCCCACATCCACGCGCCGACCGACCCGCACGCTGCGTCCCACAGTGACAAGAACCGTCCCACCTTCGCTAACCTCGGCTGCCACTCCCAGGCCCGTAACCACGCAAACTCAGGCGCCCGCAGCCATATTGATGCAATCGGCATCACCCACGGCCAGCCCGCCGCCCACCACGGCCGAGGTCGCGCCGACAACTGGAATTGGTGAACCACTGGTGCGGCCGACAGCGACGGATACGCCGCCTGTTGCGACCCCTGTCGGGGAAGCAGCGCCTCGGAGGCTGTCGCCCAGCCCAACTCCACCAGCGCCGGCTGTCAGCGAGGCTCCGTCTGGCAGCGCCGGGCCGGCCCAGGTGGAGGTGGTTACGCCGGGCTCGTCCGGGCGAGGGGTCGCACGGCGAGGCCTGCTAGCAGGTGGAGTTTTCGCCCTGGTCGCCCTGATGGTGGCCGGCTGGCTCTACTCTTTCCTTCACAAGGGAAGCCACCAATGACCATCTCCCATGCCCCCCATCTCCCCATCTCCCCTGCACCCACGCCCCCCTGCCCTCCTGCACCCCTATGCCTCAACTCAAGCGCGCTAGCGACCGCCGGTCGAGTAGCCGAAGGCGTATCGAGACCAAGGGAGCGGGTTCCCAACAAGCCGCCCCTCGACAGGCTCAGGACGTCGCTTGGTCTCGATACGCGGCTAAAGCCGCTACTCGACCGGCGCTCCCTGCTCAAGTTGACGTATATGCCCCGTGCATCCGTGCCCCCCAGCCCCCGTGCATTCCTGCCCCTCCGCTCCTGCTGGCTCCTCAGCCTTCTGGCTTTTCTCGGACTCTTCGTGGCCTCGTGTACCTCTTCACCCTCCCCCGCATCTGATGCTCAGGAGCCGGCAGCGGCAGCGAAGATCTTTGTCTCCGACGATGGTGTTTACGAACTCACCGCCGCCGACCTGGAGGAGGCCGGCCTGGGTTGGCACGGCGTTGATGCGACGCAGTTACGCCTGTTCAATCGCGGCGATCAGCAACCCCTGTGGGTTCAAGGTGAGGGTGATAAGCTGGCTCTGCGTTTCTACGGACAGGCCAG
>JBHHXF010000712.1:0-2208 GCA_046756905.1 Anaerolineae bacterium
TGGCCGGGCAGTATCCGAACCCTAGCGACCCAGGCCCGGTGTGAGTTCCGGTGGCCGGCCCGATCTCGATGATGTAGCTATCCTGCACGTTGAACCGAGATTTGATCTCCTCCAACAGATCTCCGGCGTCAGACGGTCGCCGTGCGTGGTTCACGCAAACGTTGATCAGGCCATCGCCCACATCCTCCTCCATGATGGCCAGCATCCGATTGACGGCCTGCCGGCGCGTCCGGCGCTTTTCGATAGGGATGATGCGACCACCGGCGGCTTGCAAGATGGGGACGTAGCCTTCGAGCGAGCCCAGCAACTGCTCCGTGGCAGTCAGCCGGCCGCCGGCAGCGAAGAACTTCAGCGACTCGACAGTGAGCAAGGTCTTGGTGTTCGGAATCAGCCGCTCCATCATGGCGATGATGTCGTCGGCGCTGTGGCCTTCCTGGGCCGCTTTGCCGGCGGCAATGGCCAGCAGTGCCTGGCCGGCAACAACCTGTTGGCTATCCAGGATGTGGATCGGCGCCTCGGGGAAGAACTCTTGCTTGGCCGTCCGCGCTGATGTGATAGTCACACTGATAGGCTGGGCGACCATCACGCCCACGACCACTGGTGCGACGTTGAGCGCTTCCTCGAAGATTTCACGCATATCGCTGACGTTGGCCCCCGAGGTCGTCGGCAACTCCCCTTTTTCGGCTGCCACTTCCAGCATGGGGTAGTACTGATCGACGGTGATATCGATCTGATCGCGGTGATCCTTGCCATCGATGACCACGTGAACCGGTGCGACGATCAGCCCGAATTCTTCAGCCAAGTTCGGGGGGATGTCAGAGACTGTATCGGTGACAATCGCAACATCTGGCATGGGCTCCTCCTTTGGGGGATGTGTTTGTGAATTGACTACACAGAGTATAACACAAAGCCGGCAAAAAGGCTATGCGGAGGTGTCTTTGAATTTTGCCGTCTCTTACAGTATAATCCCCATGATCTGGAAGGAGTTAGCTTGCTATGATTGCCATGCTGCGAGGCGTGTTGGAGCTTCGCGAAGAGGATACCATCATCGTCGATGTGAACGGCGTCGGGTACTACGTCAACGTGCCGGCCTCCGTAATGAATACCCTGGGACGCGAGGGGTCCGACGTATCCGTCTACACCCATCTGCACGTACGCGAGAATGAGCTGTCCCTCTACGGTTTCACTACCCTCGATCAGCGCGCCCTGTTCCAGCAACTTCTGACCGTCTCCGGCATCGGGCCGCGAGTCGCCCTGGCCCTACTCTCGACTTTTAGCCCTGAACAGTTGCGTCTGGCTATTGCTGAAGGGAACGTGAGCCTGCTGACCCAGGTGCCGGGTGTTGGCAAGCGCACCGCCGAGCGCATGATCCTGGACCTGAAAGGCAAAATTGATCTGGGTGAGCTGGTGCCGGCCGGCGAACCCAGCCTGGCCGATGCTGAAGTGATCACCGCTCTGGAAAGCCTGGGCTACAGCCACTCCGAGGCCCTTGATGCCGTGCGGCATATCCCCGCCGGGCGTCTCTCCCTGGAGGAGAAGATCACCGAGGCACTGCGATACTTTGCCGGCTGATACGCAACACACAGCTCATGTCCAATGATAACGACACCGTCACGTTAGAAGAGTGGGTTAACGCTGCCTGCGGGGCTGTCGTCGATGCAATGCGCGATGGCTCGGAGGAGCGCAAGGCAGCCGTGGCCGGCCAGATCGCCGATGTTGAAAATCAATTGCCGGCAGAGCTCAGCGAGTTGACGGCATTACTCGATACGCTGCGGGCGC
Organism: Anaerolineae bacterium; assembly: GCA_046756905.1. GTDB lineage: Bacteria > Chloroflexota > Anaerolineae > Epilineales > JAANWY01 > JBHHTZ01. Next base: position 1,780 of record JBHHXF010000712.1, read on the forward strand.
TGCTAGCCGGAGAGCCGGCGGTGGTGGCTGGGGACCAACTCAGCGATTGGTATGCTGAGGTGTTTCACCGTGTTGTCAAGGCGATAGACAAGCCGGCCCCCGTACAACATGAACATCTGCCGCATGGGCATGGCCAACCTCATGTGGAGTCCACCGGCCGGCGCATGGACCTGGGCGAGGCGCTGGAGCAGATGGCGCAGGACACCATCCACGTGATGCGCGACGGTAGCCGCGAGGACCGGGCCCAGATGGCTCAAGGATTTGAGGTTCTCCGCTTCCAGGCTGCGCAAGCTATGCAGTGGCCGGCCTTCGCCGAATTCTTGCAGGCGCTCCAAGGCCTGCTGCGAGGCCACGACGTGGGCAGCACTGACTTCGAGCCGCCATTTGACCAGGCATGGGCGGTGATCAGTGAACAGTTGTCAGTGATCA
>JBHHXF010000713.1:0-2207 GCA_046756905.1 Anaerolineae bacterium
CTCGGATTCACGGATCATGCCTCTGGCCCAGCCGGCCAATCCGCCCATCCCAGCGATCCGCGTTCTGAACTCGGAGAACAAACAATGATCAAGCTCAAACTAGCCTTGGCGATAAGTTTACTGCTGGTCCTGGTCACCGGCTCCGCCGGCCACGCCGGCTCACCTCCCATGCCGGCCAGCTTCTACGGTACGGTGCAAATGGACGGCGCCGATGTCGCCGCGGGCACGCTGGTCTCGGCCTGGGTCAACGGCGTGAAGTACGCCGAGGTGCCCACCACACTCACCGATGGCCAGTCCGTCTACCTCCTCGATGTGTCGGGGGACGACCCAGACACCCCCGAGATCGAAGGGGGACGGGATGGCGAGAGCATCGTCTTCCAGATAGCCGGCTTTGACGCCACGCCGACCACGCTATGGTTCAGCGGCATCCACGACGAGCTGAATCTACAGGTCATCACCGGCCCCGACCTGGTCGTGACCGAGGTGGGGCTGGAGGAGATGACCACCGATCCCCAGACACTGGTCGCCGGCGGGACGGTCAAGGCGACCATCGCCAACCAGGGCAATGTCGGCGTGCCGCCCGATACAGCCTTTGCCGTGACGTTTTTCGAGGACCGGAACGGGAACGCGCGCTACGACCCGGCAGCCGACAACACCCTGGGCCAGGCGACCCACACCACGGGCCTGGCCGCCGGCGCTGAGGTCGAGCTGACGGCGGCCGTGGCGGGCCAGGTGCTGTTCCGCGACAACCTGGTCTATGCCCTTGTGGACAGCGGGGACGCCGTCACTGAGCTGGACGAGAGCAACAACCTCAACCACAGCGGGTCCCGCTGCGAGGTCCGCCCGCCGGTCGGGCAGTTCAATCCCGTACTGGAGTGGTATAGGGAAGTAGGGCAGTCCGGTGTGATGATGGCTCCGATGGTCGTTGACCTGACGACGGATGGGATTCCGGATGTTGTATATATCAACACCGAGCTGATCGGCAATGGGGTCAGCTACTTCGGGTACGTAGGGGCGCTCAACGGCAACGATGGCAGCCTTATCTTCAGCGTTCCCGATCCCAGGGTGGTTTCACAGATCTCCCCCGCCGTCGGCGACATTGACCTGGACGGCCGGCCCGAGATTGTGGCCTCCACAGGGGGTACGTACGTTGCCCTGGAGCACGACGGCACCATCAAGTGGCAGAGTGCCGAGGCTCCCCCACCCTTTGGGGGGCCATCCATTGCCGACCTGGATCGGGACGGGATACCGGAGATCGTGGTGGGGGCGGCTGTCTTGAACAATGACGGCACCTTTCGTTGGGGAAATCGTTACAGTGCAGGAGGAATGCCGTTGGTGGCCAATCTGGATCTGAAGGGTGATCTAGAAGTCGTGGTCAACAAGATCTCACTCTTTGGTCATTCCGGTCTCGGCAACACAGCCTACCGCTCCGATGGCAGCATCTACTGGGACAGGCCAGACCTGAAGGGCCGGTTCAACGCTGTGGCGAACTTCGACGACGACCCCTTCCCCGAGATAGTGGGGGTAGGAGACTATCGAGACAGCAAAGTGTACTTGCTGGAGCATGATGGCACCTTGAAATGGGGCCCGGTTGACATCCCTGATGGGGATCCTGGCGACAGCCGCTATCCTTCGGGTGGGCCACCCACTATCGGCGACGTGGATGGTGATGGCGAGCCTGAAATCGGTGTAGCGTCCGTTGACCGCTACACCGTCTTCGAGACGGACGGCACCGTCAAGTGGAGCAACGAAACCCAGGACTTCAGCTCCGCCGGCACAAGCTCATCGATGTTTGACTTTGAAGGCGACGGCTCGGCCGAGATCATCTATTCTGATGAGGTGAAGCTGCGCATCTATCGGGGCACGGATGGCACCGTGTTGTTTGAGACGCCAGTTGGCAATAACACCATTGTTGAATACCCCGTGGTCGTGGATGTGGATGCCGACGGCAACGCCGAGATTGTGGTAGCCAGCACCAGTAAGGGCAACGACCCCGGTATCTACGTTTTTGGCGACGCCAACGACACCTGGGTCCCCACCCGGCAAATCTGGAACCAGTACCAGTATCACATCAATAACGTCAACGACGACAGCACGATCCCGATTGAGGAGACCAACAGTTGGCAGGATCACAACACTTACCGCCTGAACACCCTGCCCCACCCCTTCCGCGCCCCCGATCCCACTGCCTCGTGGCTGCGCTTTGA
>JBHHXF010000714.1:0-2205 GCA_046756905.1 Anaerolineae bacterium
CATCGGCCATTTTGAGGCCGCTTTTTGAAGGCTCTGGCCGGCGGTGGGGCCGGCGTTCGGTGACTATGCCAGCCTGGGACGAGATCTCAACCGCCGGAGAGAGTGTCATGGGACCCCGGATAGGCCCTCGGCGCTTCGAACAGACATCCCGCGGCGCTCTAATGGCCGATCAGTGCTGACCGGGCGCCGCCGGCTAGGTAGCCAGGCCATGTCTGAGGTCCCGTAAGCGCAGCCAACGCTTGATGTTGGCCGCCGTTGCATTCATTTTGGCCTGAAAGTCAGCCCTGGGTTGCCCCCGACTGCGAGCGCGGCGAGCGCCGTTGTAGCGAGTGAGGGCGGCAATGATGCGCTCTATGAGGGGGCGTAGCTTCATGTCGGCTTTGAAGTCGTCGGTTTGGTTGTAAGCTTTGGCGGCTTCGACAAGCGGTCGATGGTCACTGATAAACACTTGGCGCATGCCGTGCGGATTGGCCTCGGGGTCGCGACATTGATCCCAGAAGGGGCAGCCGGCACACTGGTCGGCGAAGAAGCGGAAGTTTCGTCCTTCGCCACTGCCGGAGCGATAAGCGGTGTCCGAGGATTGACCGTTGGGGCAGGTTAAGGTCGTCCCATCCTCGGACAGCGTGAAGTCCTCCGGGCCGAAGCGGCCGGTGGGTTTCTCGTGCGAGATGAGGGGTGATACCAGTTGGGTTTGCCCAGCGGTGGCCTCACGCACCCGCGCGTAGGTCTTGCCGGTACCGGCCGCGGCGTCGTAGATGAGCTTGTCGGGCGTCAGGTCGTGGTGCTGGCTTTGAGCCGTGAGTAAGTCGGGGATGGCCACGGCGTCGGGCTGGGCGCCGGTATCGGCGCGGATTTCGCGAATGAAGGTTTCAGTGGCGGCCAGGCTGATGTTGTAGCCGAAGTCTACTTGGTCATCATGGACGCGGTAGGTGGCATCAGGGTCGGTGGCGCTGCCGATGCGGTAGCTGCCTTTCTGATCTTTGGGCAACTCAGTCACCAGGACCGCCTCGCCCGTGGGGTCCGGCGTAATGCGCACCTCGTCCCCCAGGATCTTGTCCAGGTGCTGGAGCCAATCAGTGACGCTGTGGCGTGCGTCGGCGGACAAGCCGGGTGTCGTATCCAGTTGGGCTTGCACCAACTGGGCGCAGTGGAGCGCGGCGCGGACCGTGGCTTGCAGCCGTTGCTGCCGGCCGGCTTGATCCAGGCGGTATTCACTGGGCTCATCTGAGGTGCCGAAGAGAGCGGCGTGGTCTAACCGGGCGGTGACGCGGGCGTGGGCCTCCGGATCAACCGCCGCCAGGGCGCTGAGCAGGCGCTGGCAGGCGTGGCGGATGAGTCGCACGAGGGATTCTTTGGCCGCGTTGGCCTGCATGGCGAAGGTATCGCCGATCTGGGGCTTGTCGCGTTCCTCGGGGAAGTCGGCATCGATCTGGTGTAAGATCGCATCGAAGTAGGTGCGATGTTGATGTTCCTCCACCCACACCTCGAAGCGCTCCAGGGTGGTGTGGTCCGGGCCGGCGGCGAAGATGGCATAGCCCACGAACCACTTGACGAGGAGGTTGAAGCGAATCTGGAACTCCAGTTGGCGGTAGGACCAGTCAAACAGATACCGCACCAGCAAGGCGCGCACCAGGCGGGGCACAGGGTGCGTTGGCGGAGCGCCGGGGCCGGCGGTGTGATGGTAGCCGGCGCAGGCTGTCTCAACCGCTGTGAAGTCCAGGAGAGGGTGCAGTCTGGCCAGTAGCTCGTCTTGAGCCCGCTTGAGCAGTTGGGTGTAAACGTAGTCGCTAAACCACAGCAGTAGGGCGTTCAGGTGGGCGTTGAGGATCGGGATGACAAACTCGGGTAGTTCGGGTATAATGGACACGGGTGGCCTCCTTGCGATGGTGTAGCACAGCAACTACCTTCATCGCATATAACGAGGCCACCCTCAATCCGATGCTATGCTACCCCCTGGCTTCCGCCACTATCGGATTCTGCAACACTCTCAGTAGGGGATTGAAACCACGCCTCTCCCGCTGATGACTGCCGTGACACCGATTGTCCGCAAGGGCTTCCCGATCAGTAGGGGATTGAAACCAAGAGAAGCCCCATGGGATGCCTCCTGGCGAACAAGTCCGCAAGGGCTTCCCGATCAGTAGGGAGGGAAAGACAAGTCCCGACTGGTTACGAACTGGTTACGAAAAAAGCGTAACCAGTCCGGGA
>JBHHXF010000715.1:0-2198 GCA_046756905.1 Anaerolineae bacterium
GCACTGTTTACGAAGCCTCGCAGTGAACATCAGGTCGGTGAGATTCTAGGCGAGAAGGGCATTGAAACTTACGTCCCCATGATCCAAGTGCGCCGGCGTGGGCGCATTTTGGAAAGGCCATTCTTCCCCCGTTATATGTTTGTCCGGCTGGATTTCGATCACGTCGGCCTGTCGGACGTGCAGTGGACGCCTGGGTTGACGCGTATTGTCAGCCTTGGCAATGGGCCGACGCCGGTGCCGGACGACATCATCGATCGTCTGAAGGAGCAGTTGGAGCAGCTTGCTCGCGAGGGAACCTTTAGCCCTTTCAAGCCCGGCGACAGGGTGCGCATCAAGTCCGGGCTTCTGCAAGATTTCGAAGCAGTGTTCGATACACATCTCTCGGCGACCGACAGGGTACGAATATTGGTGGAATCCCTGCACAACGTGCGGCGGGTCGAGATCGATCTGGATGACCTTGAGCCGTTGTAGCCGGTAGACTGCTTGGGACTCGGGATAAAGTAACTTACCTGTTGTGCTCTGCCTGGATTGCCAAATCCAGGCCACAAGCCGCCGGATTTGGCAATCCGGCGGGAGCAAACGCGCAAGTTGTTTGATTCTCATTCCTTAGCGCGGGCACGCCGGCGGCTGTTCAGCAAAGCCGAATATCGGGTCGGGATCGAAGGGGCCGGCCAGTGGGATGCCCACACTGGCGCTCGCCTGGTCGCCGGCCGGCGCCGGAACGGACGAGGTTGATACCCGAACCCGCTCCGTCTTCACCGCTGCCAACCCGAGCAGGTTGCGTACCGCGCTGCCCGGTGTGGATTCCAAGGCCGGATGCTCCCACGCCACCGCCGAGATTACCGCCGATCCCACAAACCGTGGATTCACATAGCTCCAATCGGCCAGATTGATGTACTCCACCTGTTGGGCGCTCAAGCTTTCACACACGAAGTCAAGCAGGCCATTCTGATCATACAGGAAAAGAACGAAGTCCGTGACGCCGGGCTTGCTGACAGCGTTCTGGATCGCCAGTTGGGTTTCTCGTTCTAGCGCGTCGCCCGACGCGCTGGACAGGGATGGGATGGCGATCAGGCCGGCTCCACTCTCCAGACCGCTCCTCCCTCCGCCTATCTGCCACTCAAAGACTTGCTCCTCGGACAGCAGGTTGTAGCTCATGGCTTCCAGGGGCGCTGCCTGAGCCGGCCCGCTCCAGCGCGTCAATTGAGCCACGCTGATGATATTGGGGGCCGGCACAGTGACGCTTCCAGGGGCGAACCAATCCTGGCTCTCCACCCGCGACTGGCCGACCCAATTGCCGGGTAAGCCGCTGATGGCTGCCAGCGTGTACGCTTGGCTACCCCGAGGGCAGACCCAATCCACCACTGAGTGAATCACATTGCCCCCCTCATCGAGGAAGTAGACTTTGATCTTGGCGCTCAGGACGGAACTCAGGTTCTGGACCTGAATCCGCGTGTCCCACCCCTGGTGTTCGCGGAAGATCAGCGGGCCGAAGTTGATCTGGGAGCCGGGTGTGAAAAGCGGGTCCACGGGCTGCGCGTGGGACCCCACATTGCCCGGGTGGGCATCGTTGATTTGGGCCGGCACGGCCTGATACGTCGTCAATACCTCGGGACCGGTCGTGTCCACGATGATCGCCGCCGGTTGCGAGCTGCGAAGCCAGACGTTGCCGACCCAGCCCGGTCCCACGCAGTCGCCGGCGTCGAAGCGTTGTGATTCTCCGGGGGCTATGGCTGGGACCTCGCACACCTGAGAGCGGCGGCACTCTCCCTGCGGGCGGAACCACAGTTCGACGCTGGTGCATTCCAGGCCGGCGTTCTGGATGTACAGTGCGCTATCCCACCCACGCCAGCCGGCGTACACCAGGGGTAGGTGGTAAGCGTAACCGCCGAACAACGGATCGCGCAAGCCGAACTCTCGCTCTCGCGTTCCGACGTAGGCGCTCGCTGCCGCCGGCTCCCCGTCGGACTGACACAGCCGGCGGACCTCCACGGCGATGGGCTGGCCGGGGAAGGCGGCGAAGTTGAAGTCGGGGTGATCTCGGCCGGCATCCCACACGGCGCCCTCGTCGAACGCCCACCGGAAGCGCCGATACTCGCCACAGTCGTCCTGCACTTCCTCGAAGAGTGTTTCACACAGGGCGTCGGCGAATACCTCCTCGCCGTGCTCGAAGGCGGGGTGCTCCAGGCCGAAGGTGG
>JBHHXF010000716.1:0-2197 GCA_046756905.1 Anaerolineae bacterium
CCAATACCCAATACCCAATTATTCGCCTTCGGCGCCTTCTGCCATCAGCCGGATGATGTCGGAGCGGCTGACGATGCCCACCAGCCGGCCATCATCCACGACGGGGACCGGGTTCATGCGGCGGTCCACCATCAACTCAGCCAGCTCCTCGATGGAGGCATTCGGCCCGATGGTCACAGCCGGCTCGGACATGATTTCGCCGGCGGTTGTGCCCAGGACGCGCTCCACGCGCTCGCGGTAGTGGCCAGGCGTCTCCAGATAGATGATGGCATCGAGGAAGGCGATGAAGGCCGGCATCTTGAACTGAGTGTTGCGGACAATCATGTCCAGCTCGGTGACGACGCCCAACACCTGGTTGGTTTCGTCCACCACGGGCAGGCCACTAATGTCATGTTCCGACATCAGCCGGGCAATCTCACTGACGCTCGTTCCCGGATTGACTTTCACTACGTCAGTAGACATGACGTCGCGCACTCGTCGCTTCTCATGGTCAGGAATGATTTGGTTCATGTTGGCATTATCCTCAAAACATTTCAGCGTCAGACTCGTTTGACACGACAGTTGGAGATGGTGTTGACAGGACCGGCTGTGTGCGATTATACTCCTGACGCGAGGGGAGGACAAGCCGGCAACGTCCCCTATGCTGTGATGCAGATGACTGACTGATTCAACTGGGGTGTGGATACTACTGACATGAAAACGAACTCGCTGTGTTTACGGATCATCGTTCTATTATCGGTCGTCGTCCTGCTTGGCAGTGCAGTTGGATGCACTGGCGCAGTCGCAGTGCCGGCGGCTCCGCCGGCAGCCGCTAAACCCATCGAGCGTGCTCATCTCCAGGCGCCGACCGTCGAACCTCCAACGCCATCGCCAGCGCCGACGGACCCGCCTCCTTCCACAGCGACATACACCGCTACGCCCCAACCCTCTCCGACACTGACGTCCACCGTCACGCCCAGTCCCACACCGCGACCTGGTCTTCCCATCCGTCTGGAGATTCCAGCCCTGGGTGTTGACGCGGTAATCGAGCACGTAGGGTTGACAAAAGACCTGGCAATGGATGTACCGGCCAAGGTGGAGGACGTCGCCTGGTACAAACTGGGGTATCGCCCCGGCGAGCGTGGGAGTGCGGTGATCGCCGGCCACCTGGACACGGCCAGGGGTGAGCCGGCTGTGTTTTGGGACCTGGAGTCGCTAGAGCCGGGCGATGAGGTCTTTGTGCAAGGACTGGATGGCGTCAAGCACCGATTCCTGGTCGATTTTCACACGCGCTATCCGTACGACGGCGCGCCGGTTCAACAGATCTTTGGTCCTGCCGACCAGCCCCAACTGGTTTTGATCACCTGCAAGGGCGATTGGGATCGTATCAACCGTAACTACAGCCATCGGGTAGTCGTGTATGCAAAGGCCGCCGAAGACGACACAAACTGAAAGGTGTAATCTGATGCTCGGAATACGTCTGCGAAGTATAGTGGTAGTTGTGGCTGCCGTGATGCTGTTGGCCGGCTCCCTCAGCCCACAGAGTGCATCGGCCTCGCATCGCCTGGAGAAGGTTCGGATTTATGCGGGGCCTAATGCCACAGGTGAACTGCTATGGACTATTCAAGAGGCTCCGTTCTTCTTCCAGCCGGCCTGGTGGATTTTCGAAGGGCCATCTTACCTGTATCCACCGCTCTACACGTTTACCGAGGATGCGTTCTTCGAGGGAAGCGGGTTCTACGGTCCCATCCTGTTCAACTTCAACCACGACACCGCCTATCTCGGTCCGAACGTGTTGGGGCCGGCGTTGATCCATCTCTCCAGAGACCGACTGTTTGAGGGGCGTAATACCACTGGGAGGATCCTCTACAACTTCCGCCGCAACCGCGTGTTTGAGGGCCCCAACACCACCGGGGACATTGTCCTCAACACCACCAAGGACATCTCCTCCTTTTCGGGTCCGCTCGAGCTGGTGATTGGCATCCTGCTCAGCGATGCACTGCAGGAACCGCCCGCACCGCCTACGCCACCGCCACCGCCGCCACCGCCGTTCTCCGGTGAACAGTAATCAGTAATCAGTAAACAGTGAACAGTCATCTTTGATCGCGAAGGTCTCCTGACCGAGCCTGTTCACCTCGGTCAGGAGACCTTCGCCCATCGAAGATATTCAGCACCCATGATCTGATGACTGATGACTGATCACTGATCACTGATCACT
>JBHHXF010000717.1:0-2187 GCA_046756905.1 Anaerolineae bacterium
TTGCCCAGGACGCCGGCGTAGTTGACGGTGGGGGCACGCTCCGGGCGGGATGGGACAGGCCGGCCTGGGATGGGCCGGCGTCGGGCAGGTGGGGTGGGTATCGCGCCAGGGAGCCGACCCCGTCCAGAGGGGCGTTCCTCTTCGAGACTAGCCTGCCACAGCTCGTCGATTATCTCAAATCCGTAGCGGTTGATGAGGTAGTCAACGAAGGAGGACCATTCGTTGTAGCGTAGATCACGCAGGGCGAAGCAGTCGCCGAGACCGAGTTCGCCGGCTACACCAGGGTCGAAGTTCAGGGTCTGGTCCAGCGGCAAATAGATGTTGAGCCGGCGGTACTCGCGCACGGCGGCATCAAAGGAGGGCCAGCCCTGCCACGCCGACCAGGTGTCGCGGCTGGCCCAGTTGGCGAGGCCCTCGCTCAGCAGGACGTCGCCCCCGTCGCCGAACTTCGTCTCGGTCATGTGATGGGCCAGTTCGTGTGCTGCGACAGCCAGAACCTGCACGCGACTTGTGCTTTCGTCCGCGAAGATGATCAGCAGCGGCGTGCCACTCGTTGGGCCGTAGTATAGTCCTCGGGCAGGACAGTCCATCCCACGCACCAGGGGACTGGTTGAGGGCGACTGGATAGACACGGGGATGCGGCTCTCCGGCAGGTCTGCTTGCAGCCGGCCAGCCACGCGCAGCAACTCGCCTTCGATGGCCGGCCCGATGTCGTCGATGCGCTGCGCCCAGTAGTTATCCGCTTCGGCGTAGAAGTCCAGGTGATCGCTGTAGGCGATCAGGTCGCCGGCCGGCGTAGGCTCTGGCGCGGTCCGGTCTCGCGGACCGGGCGTTTTCAGGATGACAATCGCCGGCGTGGGTGTCGGGATTGGGGTGCGTGTGGCGGTGGCCGTGGCAGTGGGGGCCGGCGTGGCTGTTGCCGTGGCGGTTGGCGTTGGTAGGAGGGGCAGGTTGGGCAGGGTGGTGCAGCCGGCCAGGAAAAGCTGGACAACGAGGATGGTGGCTAGAAGAGCCGGACGAGGCATGCTAGCCGCGCCGGCTCGCCAGCGAATGAATTCGCCGGCTGATACGAAAAGTGCGTTGAAACGCACTACTCGGCTGCGGGTTGAACCCGTTTCAACGGGTTTTGTGTAGCAGGCGGGCAATTCATTGCTCGCTCGCTGGCTCGCTTCGACGGGTCTTAGCACAAGTCTCCAATCTCCAATCCCTGGACCGGGACAGGTCTCTAATCGCCATCATCCCAACACCCCGCGCTGCTGCAAGAATTGAAAGATCAGCCGCTCAAAAGGCACGGACGTGTCAACCTGCACATACGAGATGCCGCGCCGGTTACAAAAATGACGAATCTCCTCGAACCAGTGGTGGAGGTTGTCGCGATAGCGGTTCAGCAGGTCGAAATCAGCGGTGACTTCGACGGGCCGGCCTGTTTCAACGTCGATCAGGCGCAGATCGCCTTCCAGCGGCGGGTCAACCTCATCCGGCGACAGCACATGAAGAATGGTAATCTCGAACGGTCGCGATTGCAAGGCCCGCAGCCCATCCTGCCAGCCCGGGTCCAGCAGGTCCGAGATGAGCATGAGCGGCCCAGGGCGAGGAGTCTGCTGAGCATAGCGGTGTAGCGACGCCTGCGTGTCGGTCATGCCGTCAACCGCAAGAGTCGCCAGAAAATCGAAAAGAGCGAATGCCTGCTGCTTGCCGCGTCGGGGCTGCATGGTCTGAGACAGGCCGGCGCTGAAGGCGCTGACGGTGACGCGGTCGAAGTTGGCCAGGGCGATGTAACCCAGCGCGGCCGCTGCGCGTTGGGCGTACCAGAGCTTGGCCGGCGCGCCCCAGTCCATCGACTGGCTTGTATCGACCAGAAGATGCACGGTCAGGTCTTCCTCCTCGACGAACAGCTTGACGAAGAAGCGCTCCAGCCGCGCATACACGTTCCAGTCGATCTGCCGGAAGTCGTCGCCCCGCGTGTAGTTCCGGTAGTCGGCAAACTCCACCGACTGGCCACGCTTGGGACTGCGCCTTTCCCCCTGAATCTCGCCGGCCATGGCCCGCTTGCTCAGGATGGTCAGGCGTTCGAGTTGGCGGAGGAAGTTCTCGTCGAATAGCCGATTCATGAACAGGTATTGGATATTGGATATTGGGTATTGGGTATTGGGTATTGCAGTTGAGGAGTGCCAATACCCAATATCC
>JBHHXF010000718.1:0-2183 GCA_046756905.1 Anaerolineae bacterium
GGCCGGCAGCCAGGCTTGGTCTGTTCCAGGTGAAATACCACTGGAGCACCGAGGCTCTGCCCGAGCTGATCCGGCGATCAGCCGAGAAGCTGACCGCCTGGGCTGACACCCATCCCGATTGCCGGATCGACCTCAACTTCCCCGGCATCGGCAATGGCCGGCTCCACCCCGCCCAGGTCCTGCCCATCGTCGGACAACTGCCCGACAACGTCCACGTGTGGCGCTACCGACAGAGCGACGCGCACCGCTCGTCGCAGACGCCAGGGCGAGAAGCTCGAATAGACAGGGGGACAACAGTGCAGCAGACATTACGCAAGCTGTACTTCGATAAACTCAGTACAGGCGGCTGGACCTGATCTATCACTCTGAAGCTTTGGAAGGCAGCCCGCTGACCAGAAGCGAGATCGAGAGCCTGCACGGAGCCATGTCCTGAGCGAAGCGGGTGACCGCCTGGATCCCGCTCCCCGCCGCCGGCCCTCACTGCCCATACACTCCATACTTCAACCGCATACGGCATCCGTGCCATCCGAGGAACCTGCACTGAGTTCGTCGAAATGTCCGGGTTGTATTGAAAGGAGCGTCCCACCATGCCCGCCATCCAGTCCACCTTCGTCATCGAGGCCGAACCACGACCCACTCGCCACCTCATCCGCGAGCTCCCCGCCGGCGAGCAACCCATCAATCGCCTGCGCCACTACGGGCCGGCTGCTCTTTCGACCGTCGAGCTGGTGGCCGCCATCCTCCAGACGCCCGACGCCCTCTCGTTGGCCCAGGAACTCCTGGCCCGCTTCGAGGACCTCGCCGGGCTGATCCGCGCCACCCTCAGCGAGCTATGCACCGTGAACGGCATCGGGCCGGCCAAAGCCGCTCAACTGAAGGCCACCCTGGAGCTGGGGCGACGGCTGTTCGTCGCCGCGCCCGAGGAACGACCGCAGATCACCTCGCCGGCCGATGCCGCCAACCCGATCATGTTGGACATGGGCCTGTTGGAGCAGGAACAACTGTGGGTCATTTTGCTCAACACCAAGAACTACATCGTAGACATCGTGCGCCTGTACCAGGGGTCAACCAACGCCTCGCTGGTTCGCGTGGCGGAAGTCTTTCGCGACGCCATCCGGCGCAACTGCACGGCCATCATCATCGCTCACAACCACCCCAGCTCCGATCCGACGCCCTCGCCGGAGGATGTACGCCTGACGCGCCAAATCCAAGAAGCCGGCCAGATTCTGGACATTGAGCTACTTGACCATTTGATCATCGCACGCCACAGATGGGTCTCGCTCAAGGAACGAGGCCTGGGCTTCGACTGATGTCAGTTCCAATGTAAGTCGAGAAAAGAATGCCATTCCAGCGTAATTCAAGAAAACGTGTTTTTGGGGTCCCGTGCAGCTACGGCTCTGTTTCCTTGAGAATGACTGTGTTTTCGGCTCAAACTGCGCGTGGCACCCTCGTTTCTTGACGGCCACTCCCCAGAAATAGGGCCCCGAGTCGCCAACACGGCAGGATTGCACTCAGATTGCTGGATTTTGAGTGCGGTGAGGAAAATCCCTCTTTCTAGAGAGTTACGCTGGAATAAAAGTCCGGCATTCTCGACTTACGCTGGAAGGAGTATATCCAGAGAGGGTTTCTTGTGTAGCTTAACTTACCGACTCGACCATTTTCAAAGCCTTCAGACGCTATTCTTTTCTTGAGTTACGTTGGAACTGATAACTGACTGCTCCAGATTTCCAATCTCCAATCTCCAATCTCCAATCTCCAATCTCCACCATCGGCCATCGGCTATCAGCCAAGCATTGTTCTTTTCGCCCATGGGCGCCCGGGGCGGCGATAACGCCCCCGGCCGGTCGCGGGCCAACCGGCCGTTACTGAGAAACCCGCACCGGGTCCGACCCCCAGATGACCCGGTCACCAAACAACTACAGGGGACGAAGCGGCCAGCCCTGTGGAATTACAGTATTCCACAGGGCCAGCGCCGTTGCACCGCGTGACACGCTGTCACCGCTCTCTACATCGTTGCCAGGCTGTGTCTGAAGCGGGAGAATGGCCGGCCGTGGACACGGGCACGGGAGGCGCCCGGACCCAGCCCCCAGCGAGGAGGAAGGTGGCCGTGGACAGAGGGACGATGAAACACCACCCACGGCCGGCGAGTACCTAAGCAATGCTGACAATAACAGCCCCAAACC
>JBHHXF010000719.1:0-2170 GCA_046756905.1 Anaerolineae bacterium
CAGGGTCGAGGCCCAGCGAGCCGATGCGCAGGCCGGCAACCTGGGAGGCGGTTCGCGCTGGGGTGAGGATGGTCATTTCGCGAGTGCCCATCTGCAAAATGACACCCAGCGCCACGGTGAACCCCTCTCGGTCGTGGAGCGCCAGCAGCCGATGTGGCCCGGCTTGCTCCAGATCATAAACCGGCAGCCGAGCGTAGTCCAGGGTCAGCGGCGCTGCACCAGCGAAGTGCTGGCGGAATTGCCGTCGCCGGCGCTGCACCCGCTCCTCAACCGACTTCCGATTGACTGCATTGGCAACGCGCAAGATGTGGACCGCGAGTCCTGGGTTGCGCACCAGCGGCGTCAGGATGTGGACCAGTTCGCCATGGCGTTGGATGGCGATGACAGTCGTTGGCTCCAGCAGCTCGATTTTCCAATGCTTGAGGGCGCCACCGCCGGCTTCCTGGGTCACCAGGCCGGTCGTATCCACCACGATCGCGCCTGCCCCCATCTGCTGGGCTCGCTCCTGGAGCTTGTGGGCTCCCACCATTGTCGGCAACATGTGCCGGCGTGGCGATGTAGCGCCGACAAAAAACGTCGCATCTGGAGATGGAAGCCCAGTAGGCGGCTCACTGACCACGGCCAGATTCATCGTGGTCGGCACACCCAATGTGCTCTGACCCACGTCGGCATCCAACCAGCCGACACGCTCATGCCGCCGGCAAAGCTGGCGCACCAGCCAGTGAACAAAGGTGCTCTTCCCGCTGTCCGTCTGGCCGATGACGACTATGGTGCCGGCCAGTCTATCGACTTCAAGTTGTTTCCACTCAGGCGGCACCTGGATCGAGACCATTGTCCTGTTCAGCCACAAAGGACCGGATGGCATCTGTCAGCTCCACGGGTCGGTGGAGGGGGATGTCGTGGATGGAGTCCAGCCAGACAACTCGAACGTTTGGGAGATCCTGAACGGCTCGATCCACGCCCCTCTCCTTCATCGCCAGCCACTCGCCGGCCGGGTCAGAGAGAGCCGGAGGCCGCGCCGGCACGATCAGCACCGGACAACGTACGCGCGGATACAACTCGGAAGGCTCCTGCTCCCACAGGGCGCGCACCACCTGCATGTGCCTGTCAAGGCTCAGGTGGGGGTGAACACGGCCCTGATCATCGATTTCGAAATTCGCCAGCAGAATGGGTTCGACTTCGGATCGCCAGACCGGTGCCAGCCACTGAGCGGCATTTTCTAGCAACTCCTCGCGCGCCATGCCGGCCAGGTCCGGTGGTGTCAGCCGTTCGCGGGTCGCTTCCCAGGTCATGCCAGGCTCGGCGCTGAGCTCCAGGAACCCACCATCCACCAGCACGAGGCCGGCCGGCCCATCTGGATAGGTGGCAGCGTAGTGCAACGCGACGTTCCCACCCCACGAGTGGCCGACCACGATGGGGTGAACCAGCTCCAGGGCTTGGACGAAGGCCGCCAGATCGCCGACGATACTGGGGAAGTCGTAACCTGTGTCGGGTTTGTCTGTCTCGCCATGACCTCGTTGATCCATGGCCGCGACCCGGAAGCTGTCCACCAGCAGGGGGGCGACCAGGTCCCAGATGTGGCTCGTCGATGCCAGCCCGTGAAGCAGGACCAGAGGCCGGCCACTGCCGCCCCAGTCGCGATAGTGGAACCTCAAGCCACTGAGCGTGACATACCTGTCGTCGGGCTCCGCGTAGCGTTCCATCTTCAGTCCCGGGCGCATTTACAAGTTGGGGGTAACTACCCAGCCCGCCGTGACGAGCAATGAATTGCCCGTCTGACACTGCGAAACCCGTTGAAACGGGTTAAGGCTTGAACGCGTTTCAACGCGTTTTTCGTATCAGGCCGTGAATTCATTCATGGACTGAGGGCAGGCTGGGTAGTTACAGTTGGGGGACCCGTGTGGAAAGAGCGAATCCAGCGCCGGCCGAGCAGGAGCCCCCTTCGACAAGCCCCTCGACAGGCTCGGGAGGGACCTCAGGACGTCGCTTCGACAAGCTCAGGATGAACTCCGCGACGTATCGAGGCCAAGCGGGTTGCTTTACGGAGCCGCTCGCTTGATTTCGATACGCTATGCTACCCTTCACTTCGACAAGCTCAGTACAAGCGACAGGCCCTTCGACGAGCTCAGGAGGGGCCTCAGGACGGCGCTCAATCAGCGCTTGTCCTGAG
>JBHHXF010000720.1:0-2169 GCA_046756905.1 Anaerolineae bacterium
TCGCCGGGCTGCAGGACATCGCGGGCCGGGCTCTCGGGAAGAATCGAGACGACTTCGGCTGCTTCGCCCAGGACTTGCACATCGTAGCCGGCCATGCGAAGCGCCACCGCCGTCGCCAACGTTCGGCTCTCGTCCAGCATTCGATTCCCCTCTTGGGCCAGTTCCTGTGGTGTCTTGTCGGGAGGCACGATGCGCTCTGGCGGCACAATCTTGACCACCGGGCTCAGTTGTCCGTATACCCATTGCCCCGCCGTGATCGGGGTCTGCGGGAACACGGTCGTGAGCAGGAAGCTGCCGGCGTAGGGATGGCGGTACTCGTGCGGCACATCGATCATCGGCTCCACAGACAGCGCAAGGCCCGGCGCCTCCAGCCCATGGTTGGTGGGCACCAGACTGCCGGCAACCCCCAGCAGCCCGACGATGAGCAGGCCGGCAATTGCGCCGCGTATCCTATTGCCAAGGAACGTCGTACCACGCGCCGGCACCGGTCTGTCCCACTCCCAGGCCGGGTGTTGCCACAATGCCAGGCCCAGCACGCCGGCGGCCACCAGGGCGCTCCCCCCCGTCTCCAGGCTGAAGCGTGCCCGCTGTGCAATCAGGATGATGCTCCATCCGGTCAGCGCCGCTGTCATCAGGCGTCCCAGCCACAGGCCTAGGAGCGTGGCCCGCACGGGCTGCTTCAGCAGCCCCCACCCGATAGCTCGCGTCAGGCGCCCGCCATCCAGCGGGAAGCCGGGCGCCAGGTTAACGATGGCCAGTCCCACGTTGTAGGCGGCCAGGAAGATGGCGCTGGCGTTGAGGTATGGGTGCAGTTGGCGGTTCCAGATTAGGTAGGTTGTGCCGGCCAGCACCAGACTGGCTGTCGGGCCGGACAGGGCGATCAAGGCTTCTCGCCAGGGAGCGGCGGCCGCCGGCCAGACTTGCGCTGCATCGCCAAAGGCGTAGAGGGGGATTCTGGCAGGCACGTTTGGGTCGTTGTTGCGGTGGCCGGCGGCTCGCGCAGCCGCGACATGGGCCAGGGCATGGATGAGGAGCGATGCCATCACTAGCAGCATGATCGCTACCGCCAGCCCCCATGCTACTCGCGTACCAATTGTTGGGGCTATCACAGGCACATACAGTGTCGCGATTAACCACACGACGAGCGGGGTCAATGCAAGCCAATGGGCGCCCAGTGACAGGCGGGTTTGACCGATTCGAAGAGAAATGTGTCGTTCTTTCATCTTGCTGCAATTGTACCAGCCGGGTCGTTATGTGGCAATCTGAGGTCCGTCTGGTCTGATTTCCCCAACACGACTATAATTCGCGAGCGAGAGCCGCAACATTGATCTTGGAGAGGGAGTTTTATGAGTCGAGTTGATTTACACGCTCATACCACAGCCTCAGATGGGGAGCTAACACCACGAGAGTTGGTGGAGTTAGCTGCTAAGAGGGGGGTGACGGTGCTGGGCGTCACAGATCATGACACCACCGAGGGGGTGCCGGCAGCTCTTGAGGCCGGCCAGAGCCTTGATGTTTCAGTGGTTCCTGGTATTGAGCTGAACACTGACACGGAGGATGGCCATCTGGACATCCTTGGGTATTTTATCGACATAAACAATCGCGATCTGCAAGACGTGCTATTCAAGATTCGAGATGTCCGCTACTATCGCGCCAAGCGAATGGTGGAGAAGTTGTCTGAGCTTGGTCTGCCCATCAGCTTTGACCGGGTGCTGGAGTTGTCTGTCGAGGGATCCGTAGGCCGGCCACACGTGGCGCAGGCGCTGTTGGAAGCCGGCCACGTCTCCAGCGTCAGCGAGGCGTTCGATCTGTACATCGGCCGCAACGGGCCGGCTTACGCCGACCGCTACCGCCTGACGCCGGAGAAGGCGTGTGCTCTGGTACGCCAGGCTGGCGGCGTTCCGTCCATGGCGCACCCCGTGCCGGCCAGCGACCCCTTCAGCGATCCCCACAATCTCGCTGAGTTGCTGCCGGCGTTGCGCGAGGCCGGCCTGGGGGCCCTGGAGTGCTACTATCCGGGCTACACGCCAGCGGTCAGCGCCTGGCTGCGTGAATTGTCCGCACGCTTCGATCTCATACCTACGGGCGGCAGCGATTTCCACGGCGCTCCCAAGCCAGACATCGAGCTGGGGATGGTGGACGTGCCGCTGGAGTGTGTGGAGCGACTTC
>JBHHXF010000721.1:0-2164 GCA_046756905.1 Anaerolineae bacterium
CAGCCCGCCGAGTGTTGGGAGAGGCAGCTCTACAGGACCTTGAAAGGAGACTGATGCTGCGTTCCATCGACGAATGCTGGTCGGAGCATCTGGCGACTGTTACCGAGGTCCGGGAGTACATCCATTTGGTAGGGGTGGGAGGACTCGATCCACTTGAGGAGTTCTGCAAGCAAGCGGCACAGTCGTTTGACCACACTCTGAACGCTATCGATGATTGGGTAGTGGCGAGGTTTGCATCGCTCGATTTCATTTCGGATGGGGTGGACTTGGACACCTTGGGGCTTCATGGCCCCTCGTCTACGTGGACCTACCTGGTCGATGACCACGCTTCGACCGACCGCCTGGCCGCAACACTGGCAAGCCGCCGGAACATCGGATTTGCAGCAGGCGCAGCCTCGACAGGACCGCTGCTTATGCTGTGGGCACTGTCTGGCTATTTGCGGCGAATTCGAAGGTAGGGCGGCTAGCTGTACGTGGCGACCATCGTGTTGTTCGGTTTGGGGGCCGTCGTGTACCTGTTGCGGTGGGCCAGGGAAATGCAGACCGTGGCCGAAGATTGCAACCGTTCGTGAAGAGGAGGATACGGACATGGAGCGCGTGGTTCTGCCCTTTGAATTCTGGTCGCTCCAATCACAACGCCGGCCTGGACACCGCTGTTCGCTCGAGCGTCGGCCACTGTCACCGACGCCGGCGGGCCGCTCAGCCACGGCTCGATCGTGGCTCGGGAGTACGGCATCCCGGCCGTGCTGGGCACCAGCGTCGCCACCCGGCGGATTCAGACAGGCCAGATGATCACTATGGACGGCACAGCCGGCGAGGTGAAGCTGGTGCAGGGTCCGCCGTCAGGCAATGGGGCGCAGCAGTGAGATGTGTGGCTGCTCCAGACGTGCCCGCTTGGAGTACCCGCTGGTCTATGCTGTTTAGACGATCCGGAGTGCGACCGAAGATGAGACAACTGGGATTCGATTAGTCCGCTTCGGCTTGGCCGAACCGCTCTTGCCCCAGTCGGCGGGCCTCGGCCACAAAGAAGGCTTTAACCTGGTCCCACTCGACAGGCCGCAACATGCCTGGCTCCTCTTGCTGGTCAGCAATGTCGAAATCCACCAGTGCAGTGAGGACCTGCATGCTAAAGTAACGGGAGTGCGGATACTTGTCACCGCTGCGGGCGAACAGCTCGTCCAGCGAGATATGAGCAGCGGTAGAATACAGGTCGTAAAAGTCCTTGCGCGTACCCCGGCCAGCGATGGCGTCCAGCTTCATGAGGCCAATGTCAAGGAGGCCCGCAACTCGAATGCCGCTCACCAAGTCGGTGGGGGCCAGTAGCGGATAGCCGTAACTAAAGAAGCTCACGGGCTGTCCGTCGGCTGCCAGCACCAGGCCCAGTACCGAATCTTGCAGGATGTCAACTGCATAGTTACGGCGGAACTTCTCGACGATGCTGTGACGAAGCTGGTCATCCAGGGTCTCGATATTGGCGAACAGGTCCAAATCTCGTGAGATGCGATGGCCCAGTCGCAGGGCGAGCGCCGTGCCGCCGGCCAGGTAGAACGGGCGCAGAAGAGGCCACTGACCGAGGACCGCTAGCAGGTCCTGCAATTCCGGCGGAACTGCTTTCCAGTGCGGTGTGGTTAATGAGGCCATATTCGCTCCCCACGGCGATAGTCAGTCAGCTCAAAGAAGCACAGCCAGTACTTGAGTCGCCGCCGGGGCAGGCATCTCCATCCCGCCTGGCGCACCCATTCAGCCAGCCGTTCCGGCCCATAGTAGACGAAGAGCCAACGCAATTCTGGGATGTCGCCCCAGGCAAGCGTGCGTTCAATGACGGTGAAGGCGTTGCGCTCTGGGTCCAGGTCTTCCAGTGTATACTCCTGGAAGAACGGCCGCAGGCTAACGGGTATACCAGTCATTGTCAGTTCTAGCGTATCGTCGAGAGTTCCCATTGGCCTGTAGTGACGTGTCAATGCCGCAGACATCAATCTATACGGTATTCTACCATTCACGGTAGGAGGCTGCAAATAGCAGATCTACACGAGGGAGTGCCGGTGTATGGCCGGTCAGCCGGCGGTGTTGTGGCCGGCGGCGAGGGGGAGGGCTCTCCACCTCGCCAGGGTTGCTGTTCGCTCGAGCATCGGCCATTGTCACAGATGTCGGTGGGCCGCTCAGC
>JBHHXF010000722.1:0-2159 GCA_046756905.1 Anaerolineae bacterium
CCCTTTGAACCGCGCCACTTTTGTTGTATAATGTGGGCCGGTCTATCTACCCGCCCGGAATCCCCCGGCTAGATTGGAGAACGTGTGAACCGAATCTACGTGGCCCTCGACATCGAGGCCACCGGCATGGACCCGGATCGAGAAGCTATCATTGAGATCGGAGCCGTCAAGTTTCGCGATGATGAGGTGCTCGATACCTGGTCATCCTATGTCGACCCTGGTCGTCCGTTGCCCTATCGAATTCAGCAGTTGACAGGCATCGCACCCAAAGACCTGAAAGGTGCGCCGGCTCTCTTCGACCTCCTACCCGACGTGATGCGTTTCGTCGGCGACCACCCGGTCGTCGGCCACAGCGTCCCGGTCGATCTGGCGTTCTTCAGGCGGCATGGCGCTCTCCTGACCAACGCCCCCATCGACACTTTCGAGCTGGCCAGCCTGCTGGTTCCTCACGCGGCCCGCTACAGTCTGGGGCAACTGGCCAAGGAGCTGGATATCGACTTGCCGGCGGCCCATCGCGCGCTGGATGACGCAATTGCCGCCAAAGACCTGTTTCTGCGGCTGACCGACCGGCTCCAACGGCTGGATGCGGAGACACTTCAGGAGATAAGCCAGTTGGCAGCGCGCGCCGATTGGCCACTCAAAGTGGTATTCCAGGACGCCGCGCGCCGGCGCACCCAGACCGCCTTCTCCGGCAGCATCGCCCAGCAGTTGCTGGCCAAGGGCGCATTCGGTGATGACCCCCTCGGTCTGCTGGTGGGCGCCGACGAGCCGGAACCTCTGGAGCCGGCCCCGCGCCTGGTTCCACTGGACGTCGATAGTCTGGCGAACCTGCTGGCCGACGGCGGTCAGATCGCCCAGGGCTTTCCCGGCTATGAGCATCGCCCGCAGCAGGTGGAGATGCTGCGAGCGGTCGCCGAGAGTTTCAACCGCGGGCAGGCGTTGCTGGTCGAGGCCGGCACGGGTGTGGGCAAATCGCTGGCGTATCTCGTGCCGGCCGTCTACCACGCCGTTCGCAATGGCCGGCGTGTGGTCATCTCCACCAACACTATCAACCTGCAGGACCAGCTCTACAACAAGGACCTGCCGACGCTGGCGAACCTGCTGGGCATCGGTGTCCGGGTGGCGGTTATGAAAGGGCGCGGCAACTACCTGTGCCGGCATCGCCTGGAACTGCTGCGCCGGCGCGATGACCTGAGCCAGGACGGGATTCGCCTCCTCATCAAGGTTCTGGCCTGGCTGCCTTCCACCACCACCGGTGACGTCGCCGAATTGCCCCTTCGGGGCGGTGAGCGCGCCGCCTGGAACCGCGTCAATGCCGAGGTGGAGCGCTGCAACCCGGATACCTGCCCGTACGCACGCGATGGGCGAGATTTCTTCTACCGTGCCCGCCGGCGCGCCGAATCGGCGCATATCCTCATCGTCAACCATGCCCTCCTGTTGTCCGACATGTTGTCAGACAACAGGGTGTTGCCGGCCTACGAGTATCTAATCATTGACGAAGCGCATCATCTGGAAGATCAGGCCACGAACCAGCTCGGATTCAAGGTTGAGCGGTGGGACATCGACAACGTTCTCACGGCGTTGGGCGGAACCGGGCAGAGCAGCCGGCCCGGATTCCTCAACGACCTTGACGGCCGAATCCAGCGCAGCAGGCTGCCGGCCCAGGCCAAGCAGCGCGCCGCCGAGCACATCCAGGCGCAGCGGCGCACCGTCCAGCGGTTGGAGAACCACCTGTATCAGTTGTTCAACGCGCTGGAGAACTTCGCCGAAGAGCAAGCCGAAGAGGGCGGCCGTTCGGGGCGGCAGGACCGGCATTTCCGGCTGACCAGCAGCCTGCGCATCCAGCCGGCCTGGGACGACGTGACCATTGCCTGGGACAACATGCGCATCGCCTGCGACAGCCTGATCGATGGGCTGGCGCGGCTGTACACCAGCCTGGCCGATGACGAGGCGGATAGCGTCCCGCAGCGGGATGCGGTCATGGGGGAGATGGCCGGCTACAGCCGGCGGCTGAAGGAACTGCGGGCCGGCTTGCAGGCTATCATCGGGGAACCGGCTCTCGACGATATTCACTGGGTGACCTGGCAGCCCCAGCGGGACCGTCTGTCGCTGAACAGTGCACCGCTCCACGTGGGGAAAGCCCTGGATAGACATCTCTT
>JBHHXF010000723.1:0-2158 GCA_046756905.1 Anaerolineae bacterium
GAACTGGTTTTCAACGGCATCAACGGCGCCACCGGCGATTATCTTCTGGCTCCGAAGACACCTGAAGAGATCACCGCCATGATCCTGGGCGAGGACCAGCGGCGGCAGGCGGATGCTGACGAGACAAAGCACGTCCAGCATCTGGAGCAGCGCGACCACGACCGAAGAGAGAAGCATCTTGGCCCCATGGCCGGCATCGATCCCAAGAATCTGGCGGAAACCGGCTGGGGGATCATTTTCGCCGCTGCAGATGAGGACGCTCCGCGCATCAAGGAAGCCCTTGGGGAGTTGCTGGAGCACCGACGCGAGCAGGCGACGCAGGAGAAGGAGCATCGCTATCGGGAGTACATCGGTCCCGACGGCTGCCGGCCCGGCGAGTCCGCTCTGAGCTTCCTGGCCCGTCACAAGGCCACCGTCACCGGTCCGGTTGACACCGACAAAGCACCCTACTACATGCTCATCGTCGGCGATCCAGAGCAGATTCCCTATCGCTTTCAGTACCAACTGGACGTGCAGTACGCGGTGGGTCGCATTCACTTCGACACCCTGGAGGAATACGCTCGCTACGCGCGTAGCGTCGTGCAGGCGGAGAAGGAGCAGTTGTCGCTGCCCCGCCAGGCTGTCCTGTTTGGCGTCCAGAATCTGGATGATGCGGCCACAACTCTCAGCGCTAACCACCTGATCAAACCCCTGGCGGACAAGCTCCAGGAGGATCAGCAGGACTGGGACACGCGGCCCGTGCTCAGAGAGAAGGCTAACAAGGAGCGGCTGAGTCACCTGTTGGGCGGCGACGATACGCCGGCCCTGCTCTTCACCGCCAGTCACGGCATGGGCTTCCCCAACGGCGACCCGCGTCAGTTTCCGTACCAGGGAGGTTTGCTGTGCTCGGACTGGCCCGGGCCGCTGGCCTGGCATAAGGGCACCCCGATCCCCCACGACCACTTCTTCGCGGCCGAGGATGTCGGCGACGATGCTCGCCTGCTGGGGCTGCTGGCGTTTCACTTCGCCTGCTACGGCGCCGGCACACCTCGCCGGAACGACTTCGCCTACTACGATGACAAGTGGGAGCTCATCGCACCTCACTCCTTCATCGCGCGCCTGCCCCAGCGACTGCTGGCGCATCCCAAAGGGGGCGCCCTGGCAGTGGTCGGTCACGTGGATCGGGCCTGGGGCTACTCCTTCGCGTGGTATGAGGCGGGGCAGCAGTTGGAGCAGGTGGAGGTGTTCGAAAGCACGCTTAAGCATCTCATGAGCGGCCAGCCGGTGGGCTCAGCCATGGAGGACTTCAACGACCGCTACGCCGGCCTCTCCACCGTCCTCAGCGCCGAGATGGAGGAGATAAAGTGGGGCAAGCAGCTTGATGAGCTGGGGGAACGGCAACTGGCCGGCCTGTGGACCGCCAACAACGACGCCCGCAGCTACGTGATCCTCGGCGACCCAGCGGTGCGGCTGATGGTGGGCGACGCGCCGGCGGCCGAGGCTGAGCGCCCAACCATCGAGGCGGTCACGGTGCAGCCGGCAGCCGTTGCCACGATACCGGCTGCCACGACACCGGCGCCGGCAACCCCGGTGCCGGCCGCGCCGGCGGAGGCGGAGGCGGTGCCGGCAGACTACGGCCTGTTCGATTCCGACGCCGTCAAGCAGGCCCGCGCGCGCCTGACGAATTCGCTCCAGCAGTTCGCGGACAAGCTGGGCGGCGCTCTGGAGCAGGCCATCGACAACGCCTCCAGCCTGGAGGTATCCACCTACGTGAGTGACGACCTGGCCGGCGTGACGTACGACGTCAAGACTCATCAGTTTGCCGGCACTGCCAGACTGCGGGCTATGACACGCATCAACCTCGACGGAGACACGCTGGTGTGTGTGCCCGAAGGCCACAGCGAGGTGGATGAGGCGTTGTGGGAAATTCACGTGGACATGGTGCAGCAGGCCCAGGCCCATCGGGCTGAGCTGCTCAAGGCGGCCGTGTCGGCTGCTGCCGGCTTGTTGGACGCGCTGAAGGTGGGGTAGGGGGACTCCTGGCGAATGAATTCGGAGAGGCCTGGCGAATGAATTCGCGGCAACCTTTGCGAAACCCGCTTTCGCGGGTTGAATCCCAGTCGCAGAAGCCCGTCCTGAGGTCCCTCCCGAGCCTGTCGAGGGGCCTGTCGAAGGGGGC
>JBHHXF010000724.1:0-2151 GCA_046756905.1 Anaerolineae bacterium
TTTGATCTACTGGCTCAGGGCGAGATCAGGCCGGCCATCGCCGCGCGGCTCCCGCTGGGTGAGGCCCGCCGTGCCCACGAGATGCTCGCGGAAGGCGTGAGGGGCAAGATCGTCTTGATGTGCGCATGAAAGGAAATGTCACAAAAGAGACTGAACGGCAGGGGAGAAAAATGGATGCCACCATCACACTTCAAGATGTAAGCCGAAAGTTCGGCGACTTCGTTGCCGTGGATGAGCTGTCTTTTGTGGTCCATACGGGTGAGGTTTTTGGTATGCTGGGCCCCAACGGCGCCGGCAAGACCACCACCATCAACCTCATCATCGGCCTGCTGCGCCGGCACAGCGGTGAGGTGCGCGTGTTGGGCTATGATCCGGAGAACGAGGCGCGCCAGGTCAGGCAGCGCATCGGGCTGGTGCCGCAGGAGACGAATGTCTACGCCGATCTCAGTGCCCTGGACAACCTGTGGCACCACGCCGCCTTGTACTGTGCCGATCTGACAGCAGTTGGCGCTCGCATCGAAGAATTGCTGCGGCTGGTCGATCTGTGGGAGCGACGCAAGGACCGCGTCGGCACGTTCTCTGGCGGGATGAAACGCCGGCTGGCGTTGGCGCGAGCGCTGCTCCATGATCCGGAGGTCATCTTCTTCGACGAACCCACGCTGGGCGTGGACGTGCAAGGCCGGCATGCCATCTGGGAGCACATCAGGGCCCAACAGGCCCAGGGGAAAACCTTCGTAGTCTCCACCAACGACATGGCAGAGGCCGACAGACTCTGCGACCGCCTGGTGATCATCGACCACGGTAAAGCCATCACCCTGGACACGCCCGAGAACCTCAAAGCCGATCTTGGCCGCGACATCGTCACCCTGCGCACGACGCCGGCTATCGCGGATCCAGAAGCGGTCTTCTCCGGGTTAGGCGTGCAGACCATCACGGCCCCGGAACCCGGCCAGTTGCGGCTGGAAGTTAGGGATGCTGAAAGGCTGGCCGGCGAGCTCGTCACACGCGTGACCGCAGCTCATCGTCTTGAATCGATCCGCATTGCCCGGCCTTCGCTGGATGATGTGTTCTTGCACCATACTGGGCGCGCCTTGAGGGAATGACCATGCGGCGTTTTGCGCTTTTCCTGCTCAACGAACTCAAGCTCTTCCGCACCGCCGTGCCCATCCACCTGATCGCCATACTTCAGCCCACGGTGCTGTACGGGGTGATGTCGTTGATTCTGGTTCATCCCACGTTCGACGTGCGCGTAACGCCGCCGGCCACGGACGAAGGCCGTGCTTTGGTGGCGGCGATGAGGCAGGTGGGATCTCCCATCGGCGAACCGTACATCAATCCCATGATTGTGGAAGACAACACCGGGGGGTCGATTCAAGTCGTGTCCGTGGAAACGCGGAACGGGACTCCCACAGCGGTCCAGCGTTTCGGGTTCATCGACAGCAACCAGGTGAAGAACTATCGCAACAGATTGACTGCGGCCGCCCTGCGCCTGTGGAATGCGGCGCTAGGGGATCGTGCGGTGACCGTTGAAGAATTCCCCTGGCTTTCGAGAGACATGCCATACACCATCTACTTCGGAATGGCTCTACTGCCCATGACGGCCTTTCTGGCAGCGGTATTGATCGGCGGCGTTCTGACGGCTCAGGATTTCGAGTTCCAGACCATCGTCGAGTACCGGCTTGCGCCTGTGTCTCCGGCACATATCCTGGGGGCGCGTCTGGTCCGGCTGGTGCTTTCGGGGCTGTTGTCGGGGGGCGTGCTACTGGTCGCGGTGGGTGCTATCACCGGAGCCTGGCCGGATTCCCTGTGGCGGGTAGGCTTGACCCTGCTCCCGATGGCAATCATGGGCGGCAGTCTGGGTATCATGGCCGGCCTGCTGCTGCGCAGCACCATACCCACTTTTCTGGTCGGTCTGGGCACCTCGCTGGCCGGCTGGCTCCTGGGCAGTGCGTTTGGGCTGGCGGCCGGCTTCAGCGGGCCGTACGAGACGGTCAGCCGGCTCATGCCGAACACCCACGCCGTGGAGCTGCTTTTCCCGCGTTACTATGGCACCGAAATCGGGACGCCCACCGTGTCGATGGCTGTTCTTGTTGGTTCAAGCATCGTCCTGGCAACACTGGCTGTCTTGGCCTACCGTTGGCGAGTGCTGCA
>JBHHXF010000725.1:0-2147 GCA_046756905.1 Anaerolineae bacterium
CGTGAAACGTGATGCAGCTTAGAGAAGGCGTCTTCGCGTTTCACGTTTCACGCTTCACGTTTCACGCCGTCCAATCCACAGTCAGCCTGTCTCACCAGAGGTCTCTCTTCACATCAACTTGTCTTACCGAACCAGCCGGCCCAGCCCCCGAATCACCCGCCCCGACGTGCCGCTCAGCAGGTTCGCCACGCGGATGGCGGCCGCGGCCTGCATGGCGCCGGTGGAATAAGTCGGGTACACGTGGATGATGCCGGCCATGTCCCCCACTTTAAGGCCGCGCTCCAGAGCCACCACCCACTCGTGGATCATCTCGCCCGCTCGCCCGGCGACGATGGTCGCGCCCAGCAACGTGCCATCCGGCTTGTGCACCAGCTTGATGAAGCCGGCGGTGTCTCCCTCAGCCACTGCCCGGTCCACCTGCGCCATCGGCCATTCGCAGATCATCACCGCATCGCCGAACCGCTCCCGCGCCTGCGCCTCGTTCAGGCCGACGTGGGCCACTTCGGGATCGGTGAAGGTGGCCCAGGGTACGCGGTCGGTGACGCCTGTGGACGAGCCGGGCAGCAGGGCATTGCGGGCGGCCATGAAAGCCTGCCAGCCGGCGTAGTGTGTGAATTGGAAGCCGCCGGTACAGTCGCCGGCGGCGTAGATGTGCCTCTGAGTGGTGCGCAGGTAGTCGTCCACCTGGATGCCGTTGGCCGTGTAGGCCACGCCGGCCCGCTCCAGGTCCAGGCCGTCCACGTTGGGCCGGCGCCCGATGGCCACCAGCAGCGCGTCCCCCACCAACTCCTCACCGCCGGCGACCAGGTGGATCCCGTCGCTGTCCTGCCAGGCGCGTTCGGCCATCGCGTTCAGTCGCAATACGATTCCTTCGGCCTCGAATACTTCGGCCAACACGCGTGAGGCTTGCGGGTCTTCCAGCGGCAACACGCGACGCAGCGCCTCCACCAGCGTCACGCGCGCGCCCAGCCGCCGGAAGGCCTGGGCCATCTCGCAGCCAATGGGGCCGGCGCCGACCACAATCAGGTGCTCTGGTAAAACCTCCAAATCCCAGACACTTTCGTAGGTAAGGTAGTCCACGCCATCCAGGCCGGCTATGGGCGGCACGAAGGGATGGGCTCCCGTGGCCAGCAGAACGCGCCGCGCTGTGAGTGTAGTGTCGCCGACGACCAGGGTGTGGGGATCGAGAAACCGGGCGGTATCCAGGTACACGTCGATGCCGGCCTCGCGCAGTGCCTCAGGCGATTCCTGCTGGTAGACGCCGGAAATGACATCACGCACATGGTCCATGATCCGCCATAAGTCTACGACAGGCTCTGACGGAGTCAGGCCGTGGCGGTCAGCCGTACGCATCTCGTAGGCGACTTTGGCGGCTTTGAGCAGCGTCTTGCTGGGCACACAGCCGGTCCAGGTGCAGTCACCGCCGATGCGATGTTTCTCCACCAGGGCAACGTTCGCGCCCAGTTGTACGGCAAAGCCGGCCGCTGTGAGGCCGGCCGAGCCGCCGCCAACGATTACAAGGTCGTAAGTTTGGCTCACGTATCGCTCCTCCTCGCTACAGACTGCCAGATCATATTTCGTGGTCGTAGTAACGACTTCAGTCGTTCAGTCCACTGGAACGACTGAAGTCGTTACTACCTTGACAATGGCACATTTCGAGCCCGGCGAATGAATTCGCGGCAACCCTTCGACAAGCCCTTCGATAAACTCAGGACGAGGCTCAGGACGTCGCGCTTGCGAAATCCGCCGGCGCGGATTGAGTTTCAGTCGCCGAAGCGGCGTCCTGAGCCTGTCGAAGGGGGCGACCCTTCGACAGGCTCAGGACAGCGCTTTGCAAGGGTTGGTGCAGTTTCAACTGCCGGACAGCGAAATGTGCCAATGTCAAGCTACGAACTCCGAATGTTATTCGACACATCTACCACACAGTGTGCGGAGATGACACCACAGGGAAAATGATGTACACTTTCTGGGAACCACCTAAATCACCGATAACTGGTCGTCACTGGTAGTATAATCACTCTGACCGGCAAGTCTGGTAGTCAGCGTACAGTGTCCCATGAGTCCCATGAATGAATTCATGGTCTGATACCCAAAACACGTTAAAACGTGTTTCAACACGTTTCCCATAGCAGACACCGAATTCATTC
>JBHHXF010000726.1:0-2146 GCA_046756905.1 Anaerolineae bacterium
CCCTTTTTCCCCTTTTCCCTTTTCCCCTTTTTTCCCTCTCAGGCTCAATCGTATTCCCGGATAAACTCCTCCGCCTTCTTGACCAGCCCTCGGTGGCCGATGAACAGCGGTGTTCGCTGGTGCAGCGAGGTCGGCTGGATGTCCAGGATGTTCTGCGTGCCGTCCGAGGCGTAACCGCCGGCCTGCTCGGCGATGAACGCCAGGGGAGCGGCTTCGTACAGCAGGCGCAGCTTGCCGTGGGGCTTGCTGGGGTCTTTGCTGTCGGCCGGATAGTAGAAGATACCGCCGGCTAGCAGGTTGCGGTGAAAATCCGCGACCAGCGAGCCGATGTAGCGCAGCGATAGCCCTGTGCGCTCCCCATCGCCTCCCTGGAGGTAGTGGGTGAACCGCTGCACGCCCTCGTTCCAGTACCTCTCGTATCCCTGGTTCACACTGTAGTACTTGGGCTTGTCTGGAATGCGGATATTGTGGTGCGATTCCAGAAACTCGCCCACGCTCGGGTCCAGAGTAAAGCCGTGAACCCCCATCCCCGTCGTGTAGACCATCATGGTGCTGGCCCCGTAGATAAGGTAGCCGGCTGCCACCAAGTCACGCCCCTTCTGCAAGCAATCTTCTAACGTGCCGGGGCCGCCGGCAGTTTTACGACGATAGATACCAAAGATCGTCCCGATGCTGACGTTGTAGTCGATGTTCGATGAGCCATCGAGGGGATCGAACAGCAACACATATTTGCCGATTGGGTATCTCTTGGGGATGGGGATGATGTCGGGCTGCTCCTCGGAGGCCATGACGGCCAGCCGGCCCGTGTGGTCATTCAGGTGATAGATCGTCCGGTCGGCTAGTCGGTCGAGCTTCATGACCTCTTCACCCTGGATGTTCGTGTCGCCGGTGCGCCCCAAGACCTCAGCGAGACCGGCGCGGGTCGTATTGCTGGCAATGATCTTGCCGGCCAGCGCCAGGTCGTAAAGGAGGCTGGTCAGTGTTCCCTTGGCTTCGGGATAACTTCGCTGTTCTTCCAGGATGTGGCGTTCGATCGTGGTGATCTGGCCGGAGGGTGTCTGTTTCGGCATACTCTTTTGCTCCTTTGCAAAATGCTGAATGATGTGATACCGTTTTGACGTACGTGTGCTATTCCACAGTGACGCTCTTTGCCAGATTGCGCGGCTGATCGACGTCGCAGCCCAACACGACGGCCATGTGGTAAGCGAAAAGTTGCAGTGGAACGACGTCCAGCACCGTCGACAGCGCCTCGTCCGTCGCCGGCACATATATGACGTGGTCGGCGTGCCGGCATATTTCGGTGTCCCCCTCCGTTGCCACGGCGATAACCTGGGCATCCCGCGCGCGGACCTCCTGAATATTGCTGATCACCTTGTCGTAGGTTGGGCTTTGGGTTGCGATGGCAACCACCGGGATGGTCGGGTCCAGCATGGCAATTGGGCCGTGCTTTAGCTCGCCGGCCGGGTAGCCCTCGGCGTGGATATAGCTGATTTCCTTGAGCTTCAGCGCGCCCTCCAGGGCGGTCGGATACCCAAATCCGCGCCCGAAGAAGAAGAAGGACCGGGAACTGCTGTATGCTCGGGCCAGTTCGGCCATCTGATCGTCCAGTGCCAACAGCGATTCCACCTGGTCCGGCAGCCGGCGAATGTTACGGACGATGGAGCGGATGTCAGAATTGTCGAGAGTGTGGCGAATCCTGGCCAGGTGCAGCGCCAGCAGATTGAGTAGCACCAGTTGCGCAGTGAACGACTTGGTCGCAACCACGCCGATCTCCGGGCCGACCTGGAGGTAGAGCACCGCGTCTGTCCCACGAGTGATGGAACTGCCCATGGCGTTGGTCAAGGCGATGGTCGGGGCGCCGGCCGCCTGGGCCAGCCGGAAGCCGGCCAGCGTGTCGGCCGTCTCACCCGACTGGGTGATGAGGATTACCAGGGTGTTCTCGTCCAGCACCGGCGTACCATAGCGAAACTCGGACGCGATGGCGACTTCCACGGGCAACCTTGCCCAGCGCTCAATGGCCAGCTTGCCCACCAGGCCGGCGTAGAACGACGTCCCACAGGCCACGATGTAGGCGCGGTCGATCTGGCCCAGGTCGAGATCGTTTAGTTCCGGCAGTGTTACCTCATCCCCGTCGGTGAAATCGCTT
>JBHHXF010000727.1:0-2133 GCA_046756905.1 Anaerolineae bacterium
GTGGCGGCCGCTGTCTGCTCCTCGATTTCCATGCCACAAACTGGATCTACTACCATGCTTCGTCTCCTCGTACAATCTGCCAAACAACACAACATCGAATGGAGAAAGGAACGAAATCTTCCACTCAACGCTTTGGTCGCGAATCGTCTTTCAGTCTACCTTAATACTGTGCGTTTGACCACAGCCATTTGGCCTATCCACGTCCCCGCTGTTTTGCCTGGTTGCGGGCCTCAAATCTCCCCGCCAAATGGCCTATGTCGCCCAGACCTTTAGGGTTTCCGAAACCCTAAAGGTCTGAGTAGCTTACAATGTTGACCTCAGGGTACTTCCTCAAGGCCGGGCGAATGTGATGACAGTGGCGTACGTTGACAACCACCAGCACGCGGCGGCCTGGGTCGCGCTGCACGACCTGCACAACCTGCTGGATGAGGTGGTCCGTGTGAGCCTGCCACGCGCGCTGTGCCTCGCTGCCGGCCAGCCAGGCGATCAGACCATACAGCACGTTAGCGACGAAGTGGCGCGGCCCCTGGTTGATGGCCGCCGGCCCGGGTGCAGTGCGCTGCACATGGGCCAGCCATCCTCTGAGCATTTCGATCAGGCTGCCTCGCCAGCCCGGTGCTGTCGGCTCTTCCGGCGCAGATTGGCCGGCGATGGGCACGACCACGATGTCGGTCTGGTGCGCCAGGGGCAGGAGCGCGTCGCGGTACTCCGGCGGCAGGTCCCCAAAATCGCGTTGCTGCCACTGGGTCGGCGTCATGTCCAGACACAACAGGTCGGGCCGCAGATCGCGGACCAACCGCATCAGCGCCCCCAGGTCGTAGGGGATTGGCTCGCGATGAAACTCGGCCAGCGTTCCCAGGACGGCCACGCGCGTGCGTTGCATCTCCTTCATGTCGTTCACGGACAAAACTTCTCTCCGAGTATGCATTGTCATTGTACCAGCTCAGGTTCATCCATACCACGGTGAAACTGCGGGAACCAGGATAGGTGGTTTCACCTATTCCTTCAGACTGTAGCCATGCTTGACTGCCCACAGCGCGGCCTCTGTGCGCGAGCGAGCACCTAGCTTGCCGTAAATGTTGCGCAGATGTGCCTCAACAGTGCGCACGCTGATGAACAGGGTCTGGGCGATATCTTTGTTGGTGAGGCCGTGGGCGAGGAGGCGCAGGACGTCAACTTCGCGGTCCGAGAGAGGCTCAATCAGGCGCTCGCCGATGGTTTCGCCCCGCGCGAGGGCGGCCAGGGCCCGGCCGGCGACGTCGGGCGGGAGGGCGATTTCCCCGCGCCCGACAGCAATGATCGCCCGGGCCAGGTCTCCGACCGACGCGTCGCGCGAGATACAGCCCGTGGCGCCGGCCTGGAGCAACGGCAGAACGTCAGCCAGATCGTAGGACTGAACGAGGAAGAGCAGGCCGGCTTCGCGGGCCTGGAGTCGGAGATCCCGCGCCATGCCTGCGCCGGCACGGGTGTCGGGCTGGGGGGTGGGCTGATCGACCAGGATCGTCGTCGGTTGGTCGGATGATTCCAGGAGGCCGGCCACACCCGAGGCCTCGCCCACGGTGCCGGCCACGAGGATGTCGGGCTGGGCGGACAACAAAGCGCGCCACGCCTCGCGCAGGAGGCGTGCAGGAGCGAAGATGATCAGGCGGGTTGGGGCCGGCATTCACAACTCCGGGCCATCCACTTCGGCGATACTCAGTGCAAGATTTCTCGATGCGTCAGGTGGCCTGCTCCGAGAATAGTTGGCTGAATGGCTGGATGGCTTGTTGGCTCGCGCAGCACCACTCAGCCATCTAGCTATCCAGCAAACTCGTGCTTCCTGGT
Organism: Anaerolineae bacterium; assembly: GCA_046756905.1. GTDB lineage: Bacteria > Chloroflexota > Anaerolineae > Epilineales > JAANWY01 > JBHHTZ01. Next base: position 1,825 of record JBHHXF010000727.1, read on the forward strand.
ACCCTGGCGGGCATGTTGACTGCTCTCAAGCGTACTCAAGTATACACCCTGAGATCGCTGTGCGCCACTCCCGCTTCATGTACTGCGATACCTGGCGTGTCTTACTGCGGCGTTTTCTCCGGTCCCTGATCCCGATAGGCATCAATGAAGGCCGTGATACGCGCCTCGTCGTAGGCGTCCAGCTTGTCAATGCGGCCCCAGGCCGTGAGACCGATGGCGGTGTCCCTGTTCTGGCGCGGCACGACCGTCACTTTCCAGCCGTCGTAGCGATTTACCAGGTCCTTCAGCTTCGCCTTTATCGCCTCACAA
>JBHHXF010000728.1:0-2131 GCA_046756905.1 Anaerolineae bacterium
GAAGGCTTCGTCGTGAGCTCAGCCGAACGGCTCAGTGAGAACTTCGTAGCCGGAGTCGCCTGTTTCAACCGAGAATGCTCTGCTTGGCAGGGCCTGTGCAGCCTTCGCAAGGTTGACTGTCGGGAGGGGGAGCAATAATGCGAGTAGGTTTTGGCGTCAAAGTCCTCGGCCGGCCCGGCCTGAAATCCCACGACAGCCGGCGCTGGCAGAACAATCCGCACCTCAGCGTCAGTCTGGCGTATTTGCGCGACATCTTCGAATATCTGAAGCAGCACGACATCCGCATGTACCGCATGTCGTCGGAGCTGGCGCCATACGTCACCCATCCCGACCTGCCAGAGTTTCATCATCAGATTGATGAGTGCACGCGGGAGCTTGCCCTCGCCGGCCAGATGGCGCGGGAGGCCGGCCTGCGCCTGTCCTTCCACCCTAAGGCCCACATCGTCCTCAGCAGCCCCGACCCGGATCTGGCGCAGCGCAGCGCCGGCGAACTGTTGGCGCTGGCGCGGATCTTGGATGCCATGGGCCTCGGCCGAGAGGCGGTCATTGCAGTACACGTCGGCGGAGCCTACGACGACAAGACTGCGGCGGCGGCTCGCTTCGTACAGCGGTTCATGCGCCTGCCGGCCTTCGTGTGCCGGCGCTTGGCGCTGGAACACGACGACAGCCTCTTCTCCCTGGCCGACACCTTCCGAATTCACGAGCAGACGGGCATCCCCCTGGTCTTCGACTATCTCCACTGGCGCTGCCACAACCCGGAGGGTCTCGAACTGACCGAGGCCCTGAACATGGCCCTGGACACGTGGCCGGCGGATGTTCGCCCCAAGGTGCACTTCAGCTCACCCCGCACAGAGATGCGTATCGTGCGCCGGTCGGACAACCAGACAGGCGAAAGCTGCAACGTGATTCGCCCCCCTCTGCCGACCCAGCATGCCGACTTTGCTCACCCCTTCGAGTTTGCCTCTTTCTTGCGGACCAGCCAGGGCCGGCGCGAGTTCGATATCATGTTGGAACTGAAAGCGCAAGACCTGGCACTGCTGCGGCTGCGGGACGATCTGAAGCAGTTTGCGCCTGAACTGGCATGGCAGCTAGGGGTCGAGCCGGCCCATGCGCTGCGCGAATCGGACCGGGGGTGGTTGGTGGAGCACGTGCTGGACGAGGACGAGCCGGCGCGGGTCCTGGTGGCCGTGATCAACAACCAGCGGGACTTCGAGATGGCGCGGCAGCGCCACTCGTATCGGATTCCGCTCAGGCGTGCTCCCCGGCAGGTGGCAGCGGATTATCTGGCCTTCTACCAGACAGCGGCGTTCGACGAGGAGAAGTGGGCTGTGAACTATTTCGCACCGGTCCGGCGCTACCACGTCGTCCACCGGCGCGACCTGTTGCCGGACGAAGCTGACCACCCACGAGCCGACGATCTCTACTACAAAGTGGAGTTTGATCCCCTACAGCGGCTGCCGGCCCCGATTCCCAGCCGGCGGCTCAGGCGCATCACCTTCATCGCCACCACCCTGGATCGCCTGCTGACGGCCCAGGAGATCAATGATTTGTGGATGGGGGGCGTGTCGGAGGAGGAACTTTGGGAAGCATTCAAGGCCGAGGGCGACGAGACCGCGCGACGATCTTGAGCTGGGGGTTAGAGAAGCCAGCTGGCAAGGGCGACGATACCGGCCCCCACGCCAACCACCGTCATGCAACTCCCCAAACACCCGAGACAGCTCACCGGATCGGCGGCGCCAACGCTGGCACACTTGACGCCGGCGGCGCAACTGTGTGTCACGGCGCCGGTCCAGGGTTCGATGAGCAGCAAGAAGGCGAAGAAGACCAGGCCGCCGAGAAACAGCGGGGATGAGGCCGCGCGATTCACGATCTCTTCAACCCGCAGCACGGCCAGCAGCGTGAATCCGACGCAATAGAGCGGTACGGTCAGGAGAATGACAGCCTTGAGGAGACGATGCCGGCGTTGCCGGCGCGCTCGCTCCGAGCTCACTGGCCGTGGTGGGACGTGAATTGGCTGGGTGTGTTGTATTGATGCCATGCCGGCGGTTTTCCTTGCACAACGGAGTTCTGACTGTTCAGACGCAGGGCCGGCTCGAAAGTCGTGGGCGCTGGAACGACTCGTGAAGGCTCT
>JBHHXF010000729.1:0-2126 GCA_046756905.1 Anaerolineae bacterium
GCCGGCTTCGGCTCCATCGCCTGCCACGCCTCGTCGGTCAGGCGGTCGCTCATGGGCTGCTTGAACTCGTAGTACGAGAAGACGCCACCCACCGTGATCACCTGTTGTCCGTTAATTAGCACAATGACGTAGATGGGGAACGCGTCGCCGACGCCCTCCTCCAACACCTGGCTCGTGTTCGGGTCCGTGTGCACATCGGCGATGATTGCCATCCGGTCATCAGCCTCCGATGTGATCTCCCCCTCGACCTCCTCGGAGAACGTCGTCAGGTACTCCAGGGTGTCGCCAATGTTCCGAATGACGGCATACTCTTCCTCAGACAGTGACTCGCCGCGAAGTTCCTTTTCGCTGATGGTCTTGAGAGTCAGCAGCAGTTGCTCCATTGTGTTGAGCTTCATCGCCATCTCGCCGTGGAGCAGTCCGCGATGGCTCAGGCCGGCCTGCATCTGCGCAGTCAGTGCGGCCAGGCGAGCGTAGACCCACGGCTGCGGCTCCACGTAACCGCGCGGCGGTTCCGTGATGGACGTGACGATACCGCTGTAGGACTGCTTGGCGTAGAGGATCGTATCGTGGCGCAGCTCGGTCCAGGACGCCAACCAGGTGTGCAGGTCCTTATCCACCCAGGCCGGCGATTGCATGAAATAGGGATAGCCCGGCCCCTTCACCTCTAGCAGCGGGCGCAAGGTGTGCAGCCAGTTCCAGTACAGGTTGGCTGTCCACTGCGCCTCCGGCAGCGCTGCGAACTCGCGCCGCACTTTCGCCAGTTGTTCGTCGTAGCCGACATAGTTGGTGTCGCCATCAGTTGTGAGAATCTCCAACGCGCGAGCGCTCTCCAGGGCGGCCGGCACATCCAAACCCCGAGGGAAGACCCGGACGCGGTCAGCCGGCGACATGGTGAACGGGACGCCGCTGCCCCGGTACTCGCCGACGTTGTCGTAGACCAACTGCTGGAAGATGTAGCTATCGGGAATGAAGCGCTGGCCCATGAAGCGGAATCCCTGGGTCACTTCCGTCGGATCTTCCTCGTCGGTCACCCAGCCGCCGACGATGGCCGGCGCGCGCCGTGCCCGTGCTGTGTCGATGAACCTCTGCAGTTGGGCGTCGTCGGCCAGCGCGCCCGGATCGGGCAGGCCGCCGTAGACCTGCTGAGCGGCCTCGGCGTAATCGTAGACGGTCAGATCGTCAGCCGTGCCGACGAAGAAGGTGGTCGGCTCGTAGATGCGCTCCCAGACGTCGAGGGCCGGCCCATCCCCGATCTGCGCATTGTAGAGCGCGCGCACGATAAGGAGCGCGCCGCGTGTTTCCCGTCGCGCCGCCTCGGGGTCGTCGCGGTCAACCAGGTGGAAACTCATCCGGCCGTACCACATCATGGTCCGGAAAAAGCGCTCGAAGTCCTCGTTGCGGGTGTAGTGACCTCGCGGCACGTACTGGCTGTAGTCCTCCCTGTAGCCAAAGATCGGGGATTCCACAAACCCCTGGTGGGCGTCGATCAGGGCCAACTCTTGCTGCACGACGTCGTGCACCGCTGCCGGCACGCCGGCGTCGAGTGTGAGCAGCTTGGTTGCCACGGCAAAGAACGCCAGGTTCTGCCAGGCCACCTCCTGCACGGGGCCAGTGGTAGCGGCGAAGTCTGCCTCAGCCGCCGCAAGCATGGCCCCGTTCAGCGTCTCCAGGTCGGCGATGAAGTGCTCCTTCTCGGCCAGACGGAGGGCGTAGTCGTAGAGGATGTGGAAGGAGTGGAGCACAGCGTCGGTGGTGACGAACGCGGGGACGCCTGCCTGATAGGCGTCCTGGTAAACCTGGTGAATCTGCTCGTACCCTTGGGGCACGACGACAAAGCCGTTGGTCTCCAATGCCTCCTGCTGGGCATCCGTGAAACCGCCTACCAGGCCAGGGTTGACGACGGTGTTCAGATCAGGCGTGTAGGCCGGTGCGTCTGGTATTACATCTACCGGTACCGGGACGTAGTCGGCAAACGTTGCCGGCTGCGAGGCCGGCCCGCTCCGTGCCACAAAGGGCAGGTAGTGATAGAAGTCGGTGCCGGCCGCCGGATTAGCTCCGGTCAGGCCAAAAGAGAACAGAAACAGCAGGAAGATCGTCCCTGCTGCTGTGAGAAACGAGATTAT
>JBHHXF010000730.1:0-2118 GCA_046756905.1 Anaerolineae bacterium
TGCGCACGCTGACGTTCATTCTGGAGAAGGCCGGCTACATGGTCGCTACTGCGGATTCTGGCGCAGCGGCGCTGGCGCAGGCACAGGTGGTGCGCCCCCGGCTGATCCTCCTGGATTGCGTGATGCCGGACATGAGTGGTGGTCAGGTGGTCGAGATGATGCGGGATGACCCAGTGCTGCGGGACACGCGGGTGATCATGGTGACCGGCTCCGATGTGGATGAGGCGCCGGCGACAGATGGCTACATTCCGAAGCCGTTCAAGCCGGAGCAGGTGTTGGCGACCGTCGCCGCTGTAGTGGATCGCGACCATAATGACCGGGCGGGACAGTCTGAAGCACGAAAAGGATTGGATAGCTAGATGGTTAGATGGCTGGATGGCTGCGCAGTTGGGAAGCCATCCAGCCATCCAGCCATCCAGCCATCGACATCAGGACAGGAATTGGAGGTTGGAGATAGTATATGCCGGAAGATCACAATGATCCTGCAAAACGTCGTCTGGCGCTCATCGGCACTGTCAGCCGGCAGATCACGTCGATCCTGGATAGGGATACGCTGTTGGACACCGTTGTGGCATCGATTCGGGATATGCTGGACTATCCGGTGGTGCACCTGTTTCTGGCGGATCCGGCAACTGGGGACCTGGTCTTTCAAGCCGGCACCGAGCCGGCGGGACCAACCTTGAAGGCGCAGGCGTTCCGCATTCCGGTCGATCGGCACAGCATCGTCGCCTGGGTGGCCCGCAAAAGCGAGATGCTGCTGATCAACGATGTGAGTCAGGACCCGCGCTATCTTTCTCACGAGTTGCTGCCCCATACTCGCGCCGAGTTGGCCGTGCCCTTGCGAATGGGGGACCGTGTGCTGGGCGTGCTGGACGTGCAGGCCGAGGAGATTGACGCATTCGCCGACGATGACCGCTTTGCCCTGAGCACCCTGGCCGACCAGGTGGCTGTGGCTGTGGAGAACGCTCGTCTCTTCGATGAATTGCGCGAGAAAGAGCGCCAACTGGCGTATCAGATTCGGCGCGCCAATGATGCTATCTTCAACATCGATCTGGCCGGCTGCTTCACCTCGTTCAACGAGGCGGCCGAAGAAATATCGGGCCAACGCCGCCAGGATGTGCTGGGCCGGCCTTTCACCGAATTGCTGTGTCCCGAATACCACCGTGACATGCTTCACTTGCTACACAAGGGCGGGGACCTGCACCCTGGTCAGACATACGAGGTGGAGTTTGTTCACAAGGCCGGCCACAGAGTGCCCATCGAGATTAGCATTACACCCCTGCGGCGGGATGGCCGGCCAGCCGGCGCGCTCGTAATCGCTCGCGACATTCGCCAGCGGAAACAACTGGAGCGGGAGATTCTGGATTTCATCTCGCGGATTTCCCACAATCTGCGGACGCCACTGGCAACCATACTATCTTCCTCGGAGATCTTGCTGAGCTACGATGAGGACCCGCAGACGCGCCGGGAGTTTCTTAGCATGATCAACACAGAAGCGCAACGTCTGGCAGAGATCGTGAATGAGATTGTGGACCTGCGCCAAAGGATGGATACCGGAGATTAGAGATTGGAAATTGGATATTGGATATTAGGTATTGGATATTGGATGATGCGGGTTCCGAATCTCCAATTTCCAATACCCAATACCCAGTATCTACTATCCGAAGTAAGGAGAGCAATATGTCTAATGAGAAGATCCTGGTAGTTGACGACGAACCTTTCATCCTGCGCACGCTGACGTTCGTGTTGAAAAAGCAGGGCTATCAAATCGCGACGGCTGTGAATGGCGAAGAGGCCCTGGCTCAAATAAGAGCACTGGAACCGCGTCTGGTTTTCGTGGACGCTATGATGCCTAAGAAGGATGGCTATCAGGTTGCACAAGAGGTACGCGAGGATGCCGGCCTCTCGCGTCAACCGTACATCATTATGTTGACTGCACGTGGGCAAGAGGCAGACCGAGAGAAGGCTGAGCGGGTGGGTATTGATGACTTCATGACCAAGCCGTTCAGTCCTTCAAAGGTCGTGGCCCATGTGAGAAAAATCTTGGCGTAGTAATGTTTGTAGTAAGGCACGCAGTTTGTAGTAAGGCACGCAGCGGAGCGAAGTGCCGTCATGTTC
>JBHHXF010000731.1:0-2116 GCA_046756905.1 Anaerolineae bacterium
GCACCTCCGCACCCCCGCTCCCTTGCTCAGACTTCTACCGCTCCACATCCACCCATTCCCCACGCACCACCTTCCGGAAGTGGAAGGGCTGGTCCAGCAAATCACCGAACTCGTCGAACTGGATGGTGCCGATGACACCCTGGTAGGGCTCATCGCGGAAGGTCTCCATGGCGGCGGCCACGCTCTCGCGGGTGACTGCTCCTGTCTCGGCGGCGCGGTGGATAGCCTCGATGATCACGTTCGTCGCGTCATAGGCCAGGGCGTCCCACTGGTTTGGTTCGAGCAGTAAGTTCGCGGCGCGGTGCTTTGTGACGAAGTCGGCGAAGCCGGGCATGGCCGCTGTCGGCCGACCGGGTTGGACGTCATACATGCCCTCGGGAGCTACACCAGGGGATATCCGGCGGCCAACAATGTAGCCGATTATGGGTACTGGGAGGCCGGTCTCGCGGACGTGCTGAATGAGTGAGTCCACAAAAGCCGGCGTCGGCAAGAAGATCAAAACGGCCTCCGCACGTTCCTCACGGATGGCAGCCATGCTGTCCGCCAGGCTTTCGGGCGTAACGTCGTGGCGGTAGACCTCACCCCCCAGGGCTTCGAACGCCTTCTGGAGGGCGTCGGCCGCTGTCTGGGGGAAGTCTGCCGTCTCGGGCAGCAGGGCAGCGCGGCGGATACCCAACTCCTCGTACACGAAGCGCGCGGCGACTGGCCCGCCGTAGGCGACGTTGGGACCCACGCGATAGGCCGTGGATGGGCCCTCCAGGGTGAAGCGCGGGTCCTGACCACCAGGCGTAACCTGGACCAGGCCAGCCGCGGCGTAGACCGGCGACTGGGGCAGATAACCTTGTACCAAGAGGGGAGCGACGACAGCGACCACGCCCTGCTCGACAAGCCACTCGGCCCCAAAAACCACACCCTCGTCACGACAGCAGGCGGGGGCGATCACCAACTGCAGGCTGTGCGACGCTCCATCGACAGTGACCCCGCCCGAAGCGTTGGCTTCGTCCACCGCCATGCGCGCTTCCTCAACCCCCCTTGCCCCGGCGTACACAAACGAATAGCCGATCTTGATGATGCGCTCGTCCTGCGGCGGGGTGTCCGTAGGGAGCGGTGTGGCGGCAGCGGGGTTCCCGTAGGTGACACGGCGGATGGTGTTACCAACGAAGTCGGCGACGTATGCTTCTCCTGTGGGGCCGACCGACAATCCATACGGTGAGCCGAACTGCGCCTGCGGGCCCGGGCCGTCCGCCCGACCCCGCTCACCGCTACCGGCGAGGGTGTAGACGATGCCGTCTGACGTGACCAACCGCACACGGTAGTTGGCTTCATCGCTCACCAACAGATTCCCGCCGGCGTCGAACGTCGGGCTACTCGGGGCAACGAAGCGAGCCTCGGCGGCCGGCCCATCTTTGTGCCCCGGTTTGCCGCTGCCGGCCAGAGTGGTGACCATGCCGTCCGGTGTTATGAGTCGCAGCCGGTTGGTGCCCCGCATCTCAGGCACAAAACCCTCACCGACGACGACGTTGCCGGCGACATCCACTGTCAGGGAGAGTGGAGCGTCGAATTGCGCTTCCTTCGCCGAGCCATCCTTGTAGCCAGGCTCACCGCTGCCCGCCAAGGTAGAAACCATGCCAACCGACGTGATGAGGCGGACCCGGTTGTTGCCCGTATCGGCCACGTACACGTTTCCGTTGGCATCCACGGCCACGCCGACAGGGTTGTTGAATTGTGCCTGGTCGGCCGGCCCATCCCGGTAGCCCGATTCGCCGGTACCCGCGAGCGTGGACACCGTGCCAGCCGGGGTGATGAGGCGGATCCGATGGTTGTGACCGTCGCCGGCGTACACGTTGCCGGCCGCGTCCACCGCGAGGAAGCCACGGCCCAGGAATTGGGCCTGGTCTGCCGGGCCGTCGGCGAAGCCCGGCTCGCCCGTGCCGGCCAGGGTGGAGACGATCCCGTCCGGCGAAATATGGCGAATTCGGAAGTTGTTCTGGTCGAACACGTACAGGTTGCCGGCTGCATCCGCTGTCAGTCCGAAGGGCCAGTCGAACTGGGCCTCCTTGACCGGTCCGTCCTTGTAGCCTGGCTCGCCGGTGCCGGCGTAGGTCTCTACGGTGAC
>JBHHXF010000732.1:0-2115 GCA_046756905.1 Anaerolineae bacterium
GGGACAATTCCAGGAAACCTCTTGACTTTCGTGACATTCTGGGGTATACTGGTTTCGGTAAAACGATTGCGCAATCGATTGCTGACGCTGCGCAACCCAATTCCTGAAGCATCAGTACCCTGGTCTCTCTTCTGCCATGGCGACGATCAAAGACGTTGCAGAACATGCCGGTGTCTCCCCAACCACCGTCTCGCACGTCCTGAACGAGACGCGCTACGTCAGCCCGGAGCTGGTGACGCGCGTGTGGGAGGCCGTGGAAGACCTGAAGTACCAGCCCAACGCCGTCGCCCGCAGCCTGCGCCGCAAGCAGACCCACACCCTCGGCATGATCATCCCCGACAACTCCAACCCCTTCTTCGCCGAGGTCGCCCGGGGCATTGAAGACCTGTGCTTCGACCTGGGCTACAACGTCATCCTGTGCAACTCCGATCAGAACCGCGACAAAGAACGGACCTACATCGACCTACTGACCGAGAAACGGGTCGATGGCATCGTCTTTGTGGCTGCCGGCGGCCACGCCGAACATCTTCAGAGCGTCCTGGAACGAGGCGTGCCGGTGGTTGTGGTAGACCGAGAGCTGCAAGACATCCAATGTGACCGCGTACTCACGGACAACTGGTCCGGTGGCCGGAAGGCGACGGACCACCTCATTCAACGTGGACACAAGCGCATCGCGTGCATCGCCGGCCCCTCCGACCTGACGCCGAGCTGGGAGCGCGTGCGCGGCTACCGCGAGGCGCTGGAAGCCGCCGGCCTGCCCTTCGATGAGCAGCTCATCCGGCGGGGGGATTTTCGGGCGCCCAGCGGCTACACGGCCATGCAAGAACTCCTGGCCCTGCCGGAGCCCCCGACCGCCGTCTTCGTCTGCAACGACCTGATGGCCATCGGCGCCATGCGCGCCATCAGCGAACAGGGGTTGGGCATCCCGGGCGACGTCGCGGTTGTCGGCTTCGACGACATCGCCCTGGCGTCCTACACCAACCCGCCCCTGACCACAATGGCTCAACCGCGTCAGGAAATGGGCCGGCTGGCGGCTGAGCTGCTCATTAAGCGCGTGCGCGACAACGACCGCCCGCCCCAGCGCCAGTTGTTGGAAACCCGGCTCATCATCCGCCAATCCAGTTGAGGGCAGGTTGACTGTGTCAGAGATCACCGTTGTCGGCAGCTTGAACATGGACCTGGTGGTGCGCGCGCCGCGCTTCCCCGGCCCGGGCGAGACCATCGCCGGCCACGACTTCCACACCATCCCTGGCGGCAAAGGCGCCAACCAGGCCGTCGCCTCGGCGCGCCAGGGCGCTGACGTTGTCATGGTCGGCCGTGTGGGCGACGACGCCTTTGGCCGGCGCCTTCGGGAAACCCTGCACCGCGATGGCGTCGATACGCGCTACGTGACCACCGACCCAGCCGCGCCGACAGGGGTGGCGGTCATCGCTGTGGACGAAGCCGGCGAGAATCGCATCATCCTTGCCACCGGCGCGAATGGCCAGGTGTCGCCGGCTGACGTCGATGCAGCCTCGCCGGCCATCGCCCAGGCCGACGTGCTGGTGATTCAGTTGGAAGTGCCGGTGGCGGCTGTGATGCGCGCCGTTGAAGTAGCTCAGGAGCATGAGGTCACGGTGATCCTGAACCCGGCACCGGCCCGTCGCCTGCCGGCCGACCTGCTCGCCGGCGTCGATTACCTGATCCCGAACGAGAGCGAGGCAGCTTTACTGACCAACAACGACCCGTCCCGGCCGGAGCAGGCGACGCAGGCGCTGCGCGAGGCCGGCGTGCGCAGTGTCGTTGTCACGCTGGGCGAACAGGGGGCGTTGCTGGTAGACGATGCCGGCAGCAAAACCGTACGTGGCTTCCCGGTACAGGTTGTCGATACCACGGCCGCCGGCGATGCCTTTGTCGGTGCTTTCGCTGTGGCATTGGCTGAAGGCAAGCCCGCTCTGGAAGCTGTGCGTCGGGCAAACGCAGCCGGCGCCCTGGCGACAACGGTGCTGGGAGCCCAGCCATCGCTCCCCACCCGCGCCGCCGTGGACGAGTTTCTGGCGCATAGTTTGTCAAAGGGCGATTTTGGCTCGTAGAACTTGTGAACCTTCAGAAAACAAACCGGCCCGGTTAGTAGTT
>JBHHXF010000733.1:0-2111 GCA_046756905.1 Anaerolineae bacterium
GCTGGACGGCGGTTTCAATGCCTGGGAAACGGCCGGCTACGAGATACGGCAGTGAGCCTGTTGAAGGGTATCGCCCAACCTGGATTGAGTACGCGATCGACGCCCCGGGCCGGCAGATTGACATGATCATTACATTTCTGGGAACCGCAGCCGCGAATGCCTTTCCGGAAGCCTTCTGTAGCTGCCGCAACTGCGACCGGGCACGCGCGCTCGGAGGTCCGAGCCTGCGGAAGCGATCCGCCGCCCTGATCAACGACGACCTTCTCATCGACCTTGGCCCGGACATCATGACCGCTTCCTCCATGCACGGTCGCTCCCTGGCCGGCGTGCGTTACTGCCTGCAGACCCACGCCCACGCGGATCACCTGGATGTATCCCACTTCCTCTCCCGCAGCCCGGAGTTTGGCGTGGTCGGTGCGCCCCGTCTGCATTTCTACGGGTCGCCGGCCACCGTGCAACGGGCCGCGCGGACCTTCGAGAGGGACCTTGACACCGCCAGTCTCCTCGACCCACAGGTCGGTGAGCGCCTGAACCTGGAGATTCATCAGATCGAGGCGCTCCAGTCCTTTGCCGTTGGTCCCTACCGCGTGACGGCACTGCCGGCCAATCATGACCCGCAGGTGGAGCCGCTGCTCTACGCGGTCGAGGCGGACGGGCGCAGCATCTTCTACGGCACCGATACCGCGACGCTGCCAGAGGAGACGTGGCGCGCTTTTCACCGACACAAGTTACGGTTCGACGTAGTGATCCTGGATCATACCTACGGTCCCAACGAACAGGGCAGCGATCATCTGAGCGCGCGTCAGCTCATCGAGCACGTGGCGCGCATGGGGGAGGAGGGGCTGCTGGCCGATAATGCCCGCGCCTTCGCGACGCATATCGCCCACGAAGGCAACCCTGCCCACCCGGAGCTGGCGGACTTCGCCGCGCGGCATGGTTATGAAATAGCATACGATGGACTTACGGTTCATCAAGTGAAGCTTGAGGTTGACAATGAATGATGCCAGAATTGCGGAGATACTGAAAGCTTTCGACGTCTTCGATGGGACCTACAAGCGCGCCGAGGTAGATGCTGCGCTGGAACTCCAGGACGAGATCACCCCTCATCTGATTGGCATCCTGGAAGAAGCGCTCGCGGACCCAGTTGCGTATGCCGGCGATCAAGGTTACGCGCACATCTATGCGCTCGTCTTGCTGGGCCACTTTCGAGAGCCTCGAGCTCACCGAGTAATCGTTGAGCTGTTCAGCCTGCCTCCTGACATCCCTTATCAGCTTTTTGGGGACCTCGTCACGGAAACCCTGCCCATCGTTCTGTTCAGGACTTGCGACGGCTCAGTGGATTTGATCAAGGCCCTGGCTTTTAGCAGGAGTGCAGACGAGTACTGCCGTAGCTCTGCGTTGAGGGCGCTGGTCTATGCAGCCGCTGATGGCATGATACCGCGCGATGACGTATTAGCCTTCTTCGGTTCATTGTTCACCGGCGATGAAGCACCTGCTAACTCCGATTTCTGGAGTATGCTGGCCAGTTCTGTCTGCGACTTGTACCCGGAAGAGCTGATGGGTATGATTGAGAAAGCATACCAGGATGGGCTGATATCTTCCTGGTTCATAGGATATGAGAGTTTCAGAGAGGCGTTGAAGGGTGGCAGGGAACAGGCCCTCAACCGGGTGAAGGCAGAGATCCGCCGAGAGTCGCCGGATGATGTCCACAGTTATATGTCATGGTGGGCATGTTTCCAACCTGAGCGATCAGTCAGCCATTCGGTTTCTTCATCGATTTCGCGGAGAGAGAAACCGAAAAAGAGGCCCGGAAGCAGCAAGAAGGCCGGCAAAAAGAAAAGGCGGAGAAGAGTGAGGCCTGCAAGAAGGAAGAAGAAAAAACGTCGGTAGTTGCCGCGATTTCAATCGCCAGGCTGAGTAGCTACCATCCTACTGGCTTTGACCAAGGAGAGGCAAGATGAAAAGGCGAAGAAGAGTCAAAAGGCAAAAAGGCAAGAGGCAGCCGGCTACCACGGGAACCCCGAGCCGGCGGTCTGCCAGACTTCCCGTGGGCTAAGGTCCACGTCTTTGCACCAGAGTACGAAGCGGCAACGAGTCCAGGAAGGTTCTCA
>JBHHXF010000734.1:0-2110 GCA_046756905.1 Anaerolineae bacterium
GCGACGTAGGGGCGAGGCAAGCCGGATTGAGGGTACGCCTGCAAACGGGACTTCCTCTCCGGCTTGCCTCGCCCCTACAAACCCACGGGCTCCGCCGGCCGCCGGTCCCCAAACCCCACCGCCCCCGTCAACAGCATCGTCGCCGGCACAGCGGCAGCAGCCACCAGGAATGGCAGCGCCGGCCTCGCCGCGTAGAGCCAGCCGGCGGCGTACGGCGCGACCACGTTGGCGATGCCGAAGACCGTGCTCAGCACCCCGTACGCCAGCCCCAGCGACTGGCGACCCAGGACGTCGCCTATCCATGCTGATGCCAGCGAGCGGGTCGAAGCGTAAGCACCGCGCAAGAAGAACGCCACCGACAGCGGCCCGATGGCGTTGGTGCGCAGCAGCAGGACGAAGGACAGTCCCACCAGCCCCTGGGCTGCGATCAGCCCCCAGCGCGGGCCGGCGCGCCAGCGCCCCAGCGCCAGCCCCAGCACAAACGCCCCCAGCGCGTGCGCTGAGCCCAGAAAGCCGATCCAGCCCAGCCGCAGTCCGGTGACTTCTGCCAGGTAGTTGGGGGCAAAGGGTTGACCCAGGTAGGTGACGAAGTACACTGACATGAACACGGCCGACAACACCAGGAACGTGCGATTCTTCGCCAGTTCACGGCCGGCCATGAGCTGGCTTCCATCCGGTTTGGGCTGGCGCGCCACGCGACTCACCGTCAGTGTGGCCGCCATGAAGCAGCCGGCGGCGACCACGTACGTCATCCGCATCCCCACCAGTTCGACCAGCCAGCCACCGATGGCCGGCGAGGGGGTCAGGCCCAGGGAATAGGCGGCAAACACCGTCGTCAGGGTTCGGGTCAGGTCCTTGCCCTCGGAAGCGTGGGTGACGTAGCTGTAGATTGCGGGGATGCAGTAGCCTGAAATAGCGTAAAGCAGCAAGCCCGGAACGAGTGTCTGCCAGTGACGCGCCAGGGCCATGACCAGGACCGCCACACTGCCAATGGCAAAGCCGCCGATCATCGTCAGTTTGCGGTCCAGACGATCGCTGATGATGCCACCGGGCAGGTATGTCGCCGCTGTCACGACGCCGGCCAACGCCAGCACCCCGCCGATCTGTGTCGGACTGGCGCCCAGTTCGCCAATGTACCAGGGCTGAACGAATAAGAACAGCCCTTCGCCCAGGCCCCACAGCAGCAGCGAAAGCGTAATGAGCCGGTTCTCGCGGCTGAGTCCCAACAAGATGCACTACTTCTTCTGTGATGCGGCCAGGATGTTCTGCCAGGTTTCAGCGAAGGGATCGGGCAGGTTCTTGACGGCGGCCGGCGGTTCTCGATCCAGCAGCAGTGCCAGCGCGCCGAGGATGAGCGCGCGGAAATGGATTGTCGCCGGCTCATCTTCTGGCAACTTCTCCTCGACGTCCGCCAGGGCCTCGGCGACGGACAGGCGCAGTTCACGATTCTCCTGTGTGAGGGCGACGACCGTGTTGTGCTGGATGCGGTCCAGGATGGCCTGTACTGCGAAGTCGGTGGTGTCGTCAGCGGCCAGGAGTTGCAGCAGGCTGTGAAACGCTTCGCGATACGGCGGCTGCAACTTGAGCGCCAATGCTGGCGTATCCTCGCCGCGCACGACGGCCTGCAGAGCCGCGATGAAGTCGTGGAATTCGGTGTCTTCCGCCGGCACCTGTTCAACCATGCTGACGAATGCCTGCTCCAGCTCAGCGCGATCCTCAGCTCTGTCGCCTCTGACGACAGTGGCAACGATGCTGGTCAGGCGGGCCAACCAATCGGACATCGCCATGTCTGAGAGGTCTTCTTCTGGTTCCTCTGCCATCTCCTGGAGGATGCGTTCGTACCCCGCGCGGTAGGGATCTACCAACTTCTCGGCAGTTGTGGTGACGTCGTCTCCGTGCAACAGGTCGTGCAGCACGCCGAAATAGGCAGCCAGTTCTGGCTCGTCCGACTCGTCGGCCGCTTCCACGAGCTCGGTCAGGTGGCCGGCCAGCTCGTCGACCATCGTCGCGTCCTGTGTTTTCAGCGCGACAGCGACCGCAGTCGACAGGTCGCTGAGGAAATCGGCAAACTGGGTGTACTGGGTGTCTTTAGTCATGATTGTTTCCGTAT
>JBHHXF010000735.1:0-2090 GCA_046756905.1 Anaerolineae bacterium
GTGATGAGCGTGTTGCCGTTGGGAAGGCGTACCACCCCGTGGGGCGTACCCAGGGATGCCTGCGTCGCGGAGGGTTCCACGAAGATTGGCGCCTCGGTGACTGTCAACGACGTGGCAGGCACTTCCTGCGTCTCTCCCTGGCCATCCGTCACCTGGAGCTGGCCGGCCAGCTCCGAGGAGAAATCTATCACCTGCTGGCCGGCGTCGGAGTAGAGGACGTAGACCGGCACGCCGTCGCGAGACAGGCGGTGGACCGACACTCCCTGAACCTGCCACGTGCTGATAGCCTCCTCGTACGCCGCGCCGTTCAGCTTCTCAACCATGGCCGGCATGGAGTAGGGGTAGGGATCGCCGGGCTCCCAGTGGAAGGAGGAGACACCAGTGTTGGCTGCCTCCCAGGCCAGGAACTCGTCGTACACGTCGCGCACGGTGGCGTAGCGAGCGATGGTCGTGCCGCGCGGCGTGGTCTGGCCTATGAAGTTGTCGTTGAGCCACTGGAAAAATGCCGGGTTCTGGTTGTGCGTCGCATCGGTGCGGATGTTCAGTTGATAGGCCACGCCCCAATCCCATACCTTGTCCGGGTCGCCGTTGCGCTCGTGCTCGCGCCACTCCAGAAAGATCATCAGGAAGCTGCGCTTGGCATGCGGCAGCGTCAGGTCCGTGACGTGTTGACCACCGCCACCGGTCAGTCCGATCTGGGGCAGGTGGGGAATGGCGACGTACTGATCGTTGGACAGGTCTTCGGGGAAGCCTGCCCCCTCGCCGGGACGCCAGGGGTTCCAGACCACATGGCCGAACTGGGATTCGCCGGTCTCGCCCAGGCCAGGAGCCATCGTGAAGTCCTGGTCGGCGTACATGCCGGCATAGGAGGCGATACCGCCGGCGGCTTTGTTGTTCTCCGCACCGATCACCCGATCCACCATGGCGCGGTTGTCGGTGACGATGCGCTGCGCCATCGTCTCGTCCGGCTCTGGCACATTGGGCCAGTCGTGGGAACCGCGCTGGTACTGGGTGTGCCAGTGGGTCCCGACCTCCACGCCCTGGTCACGCAGGTCAGCGAACAGCCCCGACGGCGGATTCTCGCCACATTCGCCGCTGTCCAGGCAAAACTCGACGAACTCGCCGCCGGCCTTCACCGTCAGCTCGATGCTATACGTGTCCGCCCACTCCAGGGGCAGCTCCAGCTCCTGCCGGCGGGCGTCGTACTCTTGCTGCCGCAGCAGCAGCGGGTCCGGTCGGAAGGGCTCCATGTGGACGTTGAAGATGATGTTGATGGCCGGCTCGTAGTAGTCCAGGGTTGGGGTCTGCGTGAGGTAGCGCAGGATATTGGGCTCCGAGTCATACTCCGTCTGCCAGATCTCGATCACCTGTGCCAGGCCCACCCAGCGGATGTCTCCGGCGGCGTCCCGCGCCTGAATCCGCTGCTCAAACTGCTGGATGAAGCCCGGCGTCAGCAGGCTGTCCTGGCGCACGACGATGGAACTGGTGTGGATCTTGTCTTCCAGCTCGCCGGCCTGCTGCAGTTGGAGCAGCCGGTCCAGGTTCTCCCAACGGCCGCCATAGTTGCCCACGTTGGGCAGCGGCGCAGCGGCGTCGTGGTCCAGAAAGTGATACCTGTCCTTCGGCTTCCAGACGCCGGACGCCCAGAGCGATTCCTCGTCCACGTGCAGCCGGGTGCCGCCGCCCCACAGGATCTCGGCCTGCCAGGTGTAGGTGGGGTACTGCCGGCCCGTGATGGGCTGCCAGAACTGCTCCAGGATCGAATCCTCGGGCGGGTGGACGATCATGCCACCCACCGTGTGAGAAGGCACAACGCCCAGCGCCTCGATCAGGTAGGCGACGTCGGCATAGTTGAACAGGGTCTGGTGGGCATGGGGGTCCACCTCAAAGCCCAGGTCCTCTTTGATGTAACGGACGACGTTCTTGCCGTTGGTTTCGGGCGTGCCGGTGTCATATTTCGCCACCGCTTGCAAGAAGTTCCAGTCCGATTGGTAGTTGAACATCACGCCATTGGCATGGAGCATGTCCGCGAATTGGACGAGGGCGTTCCGATGCTGCCAGAAGGCCGGCTCGTCGTTGACGAAGTCGGG
>JBHHXF010000736.1:0-2090 GCA_046756905.1 Anaerolineae bacterium
TTGCGGGCGGAGATGACCGAACGCTTTGCCGAGGCAAAGGCCGAGCGTCAACTACTGCGCTCGGAGATGAACCAGCGGATCGAGCGCGTGGAGCAGAGACTGGACCAGTTGAGTGTGAACATGCGCAACTGGGCATTGGCTGCTGTGGCCCTTGTGACGGTCGTAATCACGATTCTAGATTGGCTTTTCAGATGACAGCGATCTGTCAGTAGAGACCACCCCTCTTACCGTTTGAGGTAGCTTCATCAGTGCGCAGCGTGCATACGGAGTGCCTCACCATGCATCGCCCCAGGCTCATTGGCTTCCTGTGCGTAATACTTCTGACGGTTGCCGGCCTGCCGGCGGGCATCCAACACCCATCGGCTGCGACGGACCGCAACCTACTGCACAACCCCGGCTTCGAGGCTGGCGCCGCCGGCTGGCACGTCTATCCATCCACCGCGACGTTCGCCCTGGTCGGTGCGCCCACCCATGAGGGCCAGGCAGCCGCATCCCTGACTAAGCTCGCAGCTAAGGGCTCAGCCTTCATTTTCCAGGACGTGCACATCACGGCCGGCGAACGCTACGCGGCTCAAGTCTGGGCCCTCTGGAACGATGAAGGCCTGTCCAACATACGGCTGCGCGTTGACTGGCTCGATGCCGGCGGTGACTCGGTGGCACCGCGCGACGAGGTGTCAGCCAGCGGACGGGGGCCGGAGTACCAGTTGCTGAGTCTTGACAACCTGGAAGCGCCGGCGGGCTCCGTGAGCGCTCGCATCCAGGGGTACACTTACGTGGACCCGCCCGACCCCGACCAGCCGGCCCTCTTCGACGACTTCAGCTTCGCCGCCATGGGGCCACCTACAGCCACGCTGGAGCCGTCTCCCACCGCCACCACCACACCCACTGTCGTCCTGCTGGCCCCAACGCCCACTACGACAGCCACGCCTTCTCCAGTGCCGGCCGGCGCGGTCCTCATCAACGAGATTCTCTACGACCCGCCGGCCCGAGGCGGCGATCCTGACGACGAGTGGGTGGAGCTGTACAACGCCCTGACACAGCCTATCAATCTTGGAGACTGGGTGCTGGCCGATCACATCGGCGAGGATGTGCTGCCGGTTGTGGAGTTGCCGGCCGGCGGCTTCGCGATTGTGGCAGCGACCATTTCCTTCAGCAGGCTGTACCCGGACTACGACGGCCCCCTCATCACGCTGGGTGGCCCCATCGGCAACGGGTTGGCCAACACCGGCGATTCGCTCTGGCTGCGGGATGACCATGGCCGTATCATCGATGCTGTGGCGTACGGCGATGACACTGTGGCTATGTTCCCCTCCGTGCCGGCGGCTCTGGAAGGCTACTCCCTGGAGCGCATTCCCTACGGCCTTGACACCGACACCGCTGCCGACTGGTTCCCACGAGAGGTTCCTTCGCCGGGCCAGGGCATCAACATCTGGCGGTTGTATCTACCACTCGTGGTCCGGTGATGGGGTGGTTCGTAGTTGCAGCTCTAGTCGCTTTGGGAACGACTGAGGAATGAGAATTAAATAACTTGCGCGTTTGCATCCTGACGCGGGCGCCGGTTGAGTAGCGGAGGCACACGCTTTTCGTGCCGGAGCGTATCGAAACCAAGCGGCCGGAGTGTAAAAAGCCTGTTTTCGAGACCCGCTTGGCTTCGATACGTCGCTGGCGCTCCTACTCAGCCGGCGCTACCCTGATCTGGAAATGGGAAAGTTATTTGATCACCGTTCCTGAAGTCGTAACTACAGGTTCTCGACTGGCTCCAGGGGATCTTGACGGTTACGGGAAAGCAAGCTATAATCTTGCCTGCGCAGCATAGGAGTTGAGGGAGTCGGCATGGCAAACACCGAAGAGACCAGACGACCGTTTGATCAGGGAGATGGAGAGGCTTTCAAGGCTCTGGAGGAATCTCTATACACACGCCTGCGTGACGCCCTGGAACCTCGGATTGACGCCCTGCTTGAGGCCCGGGCGGAATACTTCCTTCCAGAATACTACGACCGAGTCGTCACCAGCGAGATTCGCCGGCTGGAGTCAGCGATCGAGCATAATAGCCGGCGCATCGACGAACTTCGGACACACATGGACCAACG
>JBHHXF010000737.1:0-2088 GCA_046756905.1 Anaerolineae bacterium
GGCCGGCGCTTGTTGCAGCGAAGACCTGGACTGGCAGTCGTAGTGCTAAGCGTGCTGATCATCCTGGGCGCCTGCGCCGGCTCCTCGGCTGCAGCCCGTCGATATGGCAACCGACAACCATCTGTCAGGGTCCTAGCAACCGAAACCCGCCCCGACGGCGCCGTCCGCCTGACCACGCCGCCGGCCGGCGCCAGCGACCAGAACCCTGCCTTCTCCCCTGACGGCACGCGCATCGTCTTCACCCGCTTCGACAACGGCTACAACATCGGCCCCGCCGGCCTCTTCCTGCTGGACCTGAGCACCGGCCAGACCACCCGACTGACGCCGTGGGAGGATCAGGACAACGTCAACCTGCCGGGAGCGGCGTGGGTGGCCCTCTCCCCATCTGAGCAGGGGAGCAGGGGAGCAAGGGAGCAAGGGAGCGAGAGTGTAGGGGAGAATTCACCCCTGCACCCCAGCTCCCCTGCACCCTTGCTCAAAGGGGGCCGCATCCTCTTCGCCTCCGACCGCGCCGAGGCCGATGACCTGTGGCGCATCGCCCCCGACGGCACAGATTTTAGCCGCATCACGACCCATACCAGCCCGCCCTGGTATTTCGAGCCGTCGTGGCAGCGTCCTGAGCCTGTCGAAGGATCACCGGACGGCCAGTGGATCGCATTCGAGGCCAGCCGGCCCGGGCAAAGCGAGGACGGCCGCGTAAGCGAAATCTGGAAAGTGCGCGCCGACGGCACCGACCTGACCCAACTGACAGGCGACTCCGGCCTCGACGACCGCCAGCCCAACTGGTCGCCGGCTGGCGATCGCATCCTCTTCCAGCGCCGCAGCCTACCCGCCGGCCAGTGGGACATCTACACCGTCACCCCGCTCGGGGGCAATGTGCGCAACGTGACCAACGCCCCGACGGCTGACGACACCGATGCAAGTTGGTCGCCCGATGGCCGCTGGATCGTGTATTCTTCCGACTATGGAGGGTTGGTCAAGCCTAACATCTTCGCCATTCCCGCCGCCGGCGGCCAGCCAATCCGCATCACTCAATCTGACAGCACCGCCGATGGCGCACCGTCGTGGTCTCCGGACGGGCGCTGGATCGCCTTCGAGTCTCACACCGCCGACGAGTCGCCGGCCTCGCTGTGGCGCATCCAATCTCCAATCTCTAATCTCCAGTTCGCCTGGCCCGACTGGGCCCGCACTGCCCGTCTGGCCGGCGCTTCCTTCGAGCTGGACATGACCAACGCCCAGATCGACGCCAAGCTCCAACAGGCGGCTGACGAGGGTGTGACGGTTCTCATAGCAGACGCCCCCACCGGCTGGAGTTACACCGCCTGGGCGGACGACGCCGAGTTCAACCAGGTCCTGTCCCTGATGCGCGATCGGGTCTTCCCCCGCGCCCATGCGAAAGGCATCAAGGCCGTGTGGTACCTGACTGCGCTGGAGCTGATCTGCGAGAACTGCACGCAGACCGGGCGCGATCCGGCGGCCGAACACCCCCAGTGGGTGCAGATCGACCGCTTCGGGAACAGCGTCCAGTACAGCGGTGTGCAGGGCACCTTCTGGCTGAACCCGAACGATGTTGATACCTGGCTGTCGCCCGAATCCCCGTATCGGGACTTCTACATCAGCCGCATCCAGGAAATCGCCGCAGCCGGCGCTGATGGGCTGTGGATGGACGTCGCCTATCTGCTGAACAGCATCGGCCAGTTCGACGATCTGTGGCCCTCCTACGATTCCTACAGCCAGGCCGCGTTCCAGGTCGCCTATGGCCACAGCACCCTGCCTGCCAAAGACTGGAACGGCCTGACCTGGCGGCAGTTCGTCCGCTGGCGCATCACCTCCATCACCCACTTCGTGGCGGACGTGGCCGCGGCCGCCCGCTCTGTGGATCCCGATCTGGTGTTCTTCACCGAGAACTGGGGTATGGATTCCAACTTCGTCACCCAGTACGCCCAGGACCCGTTGGAGTTCGTCGGAAACCCTGGCGTGGCCACGGCACACGAACTGGAGCCGGTGGACCAGGACAATGCCGGCATGGCCAACGCCACCTACAAGCAGTGGCGCGACTACGCGCTGATGGTGAAGTTCGCGGTGGCG
>JBHHXF010000738.1:0-2087 GCA_046756905.1 Anaerolineae bacterium
GCAGGAAGGATGAATCATGGGAAGCCGGCCACGACTCAACCGTTATGTAGGCGGCGATGGTGAACAGAAGGATTGTCGAGTTTCTCCAACAACCGTGACACACCTTGGTGGATGAACTCCGTCTATCAGAGAAGGCACGAGGAATGGGCGTAGTTGGGGAGATGAAACGACTCGTACGACGCTTTGCCGGCGGCTCCGCGGATCACGCGCTGGAACGCTACAGGGCCCGGCTCGAAGCCGTGAATGCACTCGATTCGAAGCTCCGGCGAGCGACCGACACGCAGTTGCGCCGGATGGCGGAGGGGCTCACGGAGCGCGCTCGCGCCGGCGCCTCTCCCGATGACCTGCTCGTCGAGGTTTTTGCGCTCGTTCGAGAGGTGGCCCGGCGAGAGGTCGGGCTGCGTCCGTTCGACGTGCAGATCATAGGTGGGATGGGGCTGCACGACGGCATGATTGTGCAGATGAAGACGGGTGAGGGCAAGACGTTGGCAGCCGTGAGCCCTGTGGTTCTTCACGCACTCGGTGGGCGGGGCGTGCATGTCCTCACCTTCAACGACTACCTTGCTCACCGGGATGCCGAGTGGATGGGGCCGATCTACCGGTTCCTGGGACTGACGGTCGGCTTCATTCGGCAGGGCATGAGTCGCGCGGAGCGAAGGAACGCGTACCAGTCGGATGTCACGTACCTCACGGCCAAGGAAACAGGCTTCGACTTTTTGCGCGATGGCCTCGCCTACGACGCCGCCGACCTGGTGCAGCGCCCGTTTCATGCGGCTGTCGTAGACGAGGCGGATTCCATCCTGATCGATGAGGCACGCGTACCGCTGGTCATTGCGGGGACAATGGATCGGCGGCGGGGCCGGCAGGACCGGGTGCGAATCGTCGTCGAGCAATTCGAGCCCGGCGTTCACTATACCACCGACGAGTACCAGCGGAACGTCTATCTGACCGAAGAAGGTACGGACCACGCAGAGGAGCTTCTTGGCTGCGGCGATCTGTATGCCCCGGCCAACCTCCAGTTGCTGACCGAGCTTAACCTTGCCCTTCACGCCGAGGTGTTGATGCGACGGGATGTGGACTACATCGTTCGTCGCGACCGTGTGGAAGTTGTGGACGAATTCACCGGGCGCGTTGTGGAAGATCGCCACTGGCCCGATGGCTTACAGGCTGCCATCGAGGCTAAGGAAGGGGTGCGCCCCACCGGGGAAGGACGGGTCCTGAGATCCATCACACTCCAACACTTCCTGCGACAGTATTCACATCTGTGTGGTATGACAGCCACCGCCGAGCCGGCGGCCGACGAACTGTTCGATTTCTATGGACTCGAGGTATTGGCGCTTCCACCCAACCGGCCATGCATCCGCGTAGATCACCCAGATCTCGTCTTTACGCATCAAGAGGCTAAGCGTCGCGCACTCCTGGCGGAGATCGAGACAGTTCACCGCTCAGGGCGCCCCATCCTTGTGGGTACGCTAACCGTGGAGGAGTCCGAGGGGCTCGCTGCCGATCTGTGCGCGGCCGGGATCGATTGTAGTGTCCTCAACGCCAGACGAGATGATCAGGAGGCTCGCATCATTGCCGAAGCCGGCGACCTCGGCTCCGTCACGATCTCGACGAATATGGCCGGCCGGGGAGTTGACATTCGCCTGGGAGGGCGCGAGGGCGAGGCGTACGAACAGGTGGCGGCGCTCGGTGGTCTGTACGTGATCGGCACCAACCGTCACGAGAGCCGCCGGATCGACGATCAACTGCGTGGGCGCGCTGGCCGGCAGGGTGACCCGGGTTCGTCCCGCTTCTTCGTCAGTCTGGAGGACGAACTGTTGGCACGATACGGGATCGATGATCTGATACCAGAGAGGTGGCGTCCTACCCCACAGGCGGAGCCGATAGACAACCCGGTTCTACGCCGCGCGATCGAACGGGCACAGCGCATAATCGAAAACCAAAACTTCGACATTCGGCATACACTCTGGCGCTACGCACACTTCGTTGAAAAGCAGAGCGGTGTCGTTTACGAAAAGCGTCGCCAGGTGCTGATGGGTACGGTCTCCTCAAACGTGCTGCGAGAACGCGCGCCGGCAGCCCGC
>JBHHXF010000739.1:0-2084 GCA_046756905.1 Anaerolineae bacterium
AGGTGACCACATGAAAGACAGGCGCAGAAAACTGAAGCGAGTCCTCTTCTGGGGATTGGCCATCCTGTTGGCCTTGCTGGTTCTCTACCCGCTGCTGGCCTGCCTGGTATATCCGCCGGAATACGTCCACCGGGCGTTGACCTGGGGCGAGGCCGGCGTGTACGATTACCAGTCTCAGGAGATCCAGATTTGAGGAGTCAGCATTCCCAGATGCGGCTCGGTACGGCACGAAGGCGTGCGTCACTCCTCCCATTGAGTCTCAGGAGATCCAGATTTGAGGAGTCAGCATCCCCAGATGCGACTCGGTACGGCACGTGGGCGTGCCTCACTCCTCGCAATTCGGATCTACTGCGACTTCGGAAGTCTAAGGAGGTGAACTGTGAACGACTGTGTCTTTTGTCGCATTCTGTCGGGTGACGTGCCGGCCCACTTTGTCTGCGAAGATGATCTGGTGGTCGCCTTTTTGAGCCTGGAGCAGCCAAACCCGTACAAGGTTTTGGTTGTCCCGCGCGCGCACGTCGAAACGGTGTATGACCTGAGCGATGAGCAGGCAAGTGCGATCTTCAAAGCAGCGGTCAAGATCGCACGGAGTGTTAGAGACGTCTCCAAATGCGAAGGGATGAATCTGGCAAGGAGAAAACTGTGAACACAGCAAAAACAGTACAAATCAGAAGATTCGGTGTTGTCCTGGCGTTTGCACTGATCGCACAGGGACTATGTTGGGCGATCATGGTGATAGGCAGGGCGGTAACTTCCCTGGAGAATACGCTGATCGCGCATGCAATCGGCGCTCCCATCATCGCGGTGGTCGTCTCCTCAGTTTACTACAGGAGGTTCAACTACACCACACCACTACAGACGGCGATTGTCTTCATATCTGTCGTGATCGCCATGGATGTCTTCATCGTCGCTCTCTTGATCGAAAAAAGCTTCGCGATGTTTGCCAGTCCGATAGGCACCTGGATTCCCATTACCTCGATTTTCCTGGCCACCTATCTGACCGGTCTGTACGTGAGGCAGGCAAAAAACGGGGTTCGTGATCGCTGAAGGAGAAACTATGCGTAACTACCCAGCCACCCTTGCGAAGGTTTCGAATAGCCTTGCCAATAGAGCGAGTCTCGGCTTGCGAGGACACTGCCGGTCCAGAATCTACTCGTGAACCTTCGCAAGGGTTCATATGCCTGGGTAGTTACAACAATGCTGAAAAATACGAGAGTCATCGTTGCTCGCCCCGGCGGCCCCGAAGTACTGCAGGTCATCTCCGAAAGCTTGCCTGAACCCCGTGCGGGTGAGTACCGGGTGAGAATCCATGCCGCCGGCGTGTCCTTTGCTGACCTGCTCATGCGCGAGGGCGTCCATCCCGAAACGCCGCCGGCCCCCTTCACCCCGGGCTGGGACCTGGTGGGTGAGGTGGAGAAAGCCGGCGAGGGCTGTTCCGCCTACCAGCCAGGCCAACTGGTCGCTGCGCTGCCGGTTGTCGGTGGGTACGCGGAGTACATCTGCCTGCCGGAAAAGGAATTGGTTCCCCTTCCTGACGGATTGGACCCGGCCGAAGCCGTGAGCCTGGTGCTGAACTACGTCACGGCGTATCAGATGATGCATCGCAGCGCGAAAGTGAGTCAGGGCCGGCGGATACTGATTCATGCCGCCGCCGGCGGTGTCGGCACCGCCCTGCTTCAGTTGGGCCGATTGGCCGGAGCAGACATGTACGGGACCGCATCCTCGCGGAACCACGACCTGATCACCAGCCTGGGCGGCATCCCGATTGACTACAAGAACGTCGATTTTGTGGAAGAAATCCGCCAGTTGACAGGCGATGGGGTGGACGTTGTCTTCGACGGCATCGGAGGCCGGCACACCTGGCGCTCATACCGCGCGCTCCGCTCAGGCGGGCGTGTGATCGCCTACGGCTTGACCTCGACTCTGAAAAAGGGGATACTTTCCCACGGGGCGCGCGGCCGCATGCGTGGCCTGCCCATCATCGCCGGCCAGATCGCACTCTCCTATCTGATCCCGGACCGCAAACGGATCACGCTGTACAGCATTCAGACCCTGAAGCGAGCCAGGCCGGCGTATTTTCGAGA
>JBHHXF010000740.1:0-2084 GCA_046756905.1 Anaerolineae bacterium
TGCGTGGCTTACTACGAACCGCCACTCCGCTTGCGCTGCGTGGCTTACTACGAACTGATGGACTACGAAGATCAGGCACGGATTGCAATCTTGAAGCTCCTGGGCTGGTTTGGGGTACTGTTCGTGCTGCTCCCCCGGTGGCTGTTTCCTCGGCCAGATGTGGCCGGCGGTGGTGTGCGCTTCTTCGCCAACCTGGCTCGCATGGTGCTGGCAACGGCGATCATTGTGCAAGGTCTGGTGCTGCTACACCTGTTTGACTTCTTCTCGCTGGTGATCAGCTATCTGATTCTGGGGGTCGGTATTGCGAGCTGGCACCGGCGGCGGCTGCCTATCGCGGAGCTGAATCGAGCAGTCACGCTGTTGGAGGCGAGCATGATCGATGCCCTGGAGGGGAATCTCCCCTATCGCCTCTGGCTGACTGGGTACTGGCGTCGAATTGAGCGCCAGTTGCTGGCGCGGCAGCCTGACAGGGCGGCGGTTGCCTGGGGGATCGTTTTGGGTGTGGTTTTGCTCATCAGCGCCGGCCTTCGACTGGCTGGTGTGCCGGCCCGCGCCGCCCCCGGCGACCCAGGCAGTTACCTGCACATGACGTGGACCCGGCTGCTGGCCAGCAAGGTGATCTGGCCCAACGGCGCCTTCCCGATGGGAGCCGATAGCTGGGTCCAGACGATCGCCCAGTTTGCGCGGGTGGACACATCGGTGCTGATCCGAGCGACGGGGGGGCTGGTGGGCCTGCTTATGACGGTGGCCGTTTACGTGACGGTTCGGTGGGCGGGTGGCCGGCATGGCCCGGCCGTCGTCGCCACTGCCATGTATGGCATCTTCATCTTCTCCGGCGTGCTGCCGGCCGGCGCCTGGCGGCAGCAGGAGCTGCATCCCTTTGAGTTTGGACTGGTGTTTCTCCTGCCATCCCTCATGTTCTTTGCTGGGTTCCTGGACTCCGGCCGGCGAGCACTGTTGTGGCTGGCCGGTGAGTGCCTGGCGTCCGCCTTCATCCTGCATCCGGTATCCGGGTTGTTTGGCCTGCTTGGCCTGCTGGCGGTGTCGGTGGTTCGATTGGTCAGCCGGCCCCTGGCGGCGCGATGGATCGGTCGGGCTGTGGCTGCTGGCGCAATGGCCGTGCTGGCCGGCAATCTCTTCTTGCTGCTGGCGGTGTTGCTGGGCCGACCGCGCCACCAGGGCGTGCTTGATATGGTCCCCGCCTTCCTCTCCCCCGCGACACCCGGTCTCGAGTGGCGCTCTCTCATGTTGGCCCTTGCGGCGCTGGGTGCCGGTCTGGTCTTGTCGCCGGCAGAGGACCGGGCACTGTTCCGACGGAGTGTGGGGCTTTTCCTGTGGTTGCTGGTGGCCCTCTTCATGGGGTATCCGACCATGCTGAGCTCGGACAAAGTGGGCATCCCCCTCTCCCTCGTCGCCGCGGCCGGCCTGGGCCTGGAGTTGGACATCCTTTTGGGCGCGGGGCTGGCGCTGGCGCGCCGGCTGGGGGGTAAAGTGGGTGCTGCCCGTTTGCATCCCTCGATTGGATTAACCGCCGGCCTGGTCGCTTTGGCGATTGCCGGAATGACAGTGATATCGCCGCCGCTGCGAGCGGATCCTGGCCTGCCCTCCGAGCCAGAGTCCTTCGCCCGGACGCTCTACCGGATCAAGGATGAGCATCTGGCCTATACCTGGACAGTCGTGGGCTACCCGGAGGTGCTGCCTCAGGTGCTGGGCCGGGGGTACTACTTCCCCTGGGGCGTGTTCCTGGAGAAGTATGATCCCGTGCAGTACCGTTTCGACCCCCGCAACCCGGACCTGGCGATCCCCACTCGCTATGTCTTCATCATGGTCGAAAAGCAGGTGTTCGTCGGCCCGTACGATCTGGCGGCCGATACGCTTCAGCGGGCGAAGTACCAGGTAGCCCTTCAGGATTGGGTGGCGCGTTACCAGGAGCACCACGACGACATGTCGGTGTACTACGAGGATGGTTCAGTGGCCGTCTACCAGATCTATCGCTCACCAGAGACGGAACAGCAGATCATTGAGGAATATGAGGCTGAGCAGTTTGAGCGGAGGTAACGATTCGCGCGCTTGGCGAATGAATT
>JBHHXF010000741.1:0-2075 GCA_046756905.1 Anaerolineae bacterium
CAACCTTTCCAACCTTCCAACCGAAGGCTACTCCCCAATCGACAACAGCCGGCCCGCACTCCGCCCGAACACCTCGGGGAAGTAAAACTCCTGCGCCACCGTCGGGATCACGTGGTAGTCGCCGGGCAGGGTGGCGCGCATGGTGTAGGAATACTCGTACGTGCCCTTGGGCAGGTAGTCGGCGAACAGGACGACTTTCTCGTCCCGCAGCTCGGAGCGGCTGTACCAGTTCCACCACCAATGTAGGGGCGAGGCAACCGGACCGTACGCCTCGCTTCCCCGCAGGACCCCCCCTCCGGTTGCCTCGCCCCTACTCCGGCGCAGGCTGGGATCCATGGCCAGCAGGCTGGTCGTCGCCAGGCCGGTGTCGATGGCCTCGGCGCCGGCTGGCAGCGGGTCCTCCACCACCACGTAGTACAGATCGTTGGGCGCGATGATGGTCAGATCGACGCGGATCACGTCGCCCACACTTGCCTCACGTACGTCCGGACACTCTACACCGTCTTCACAACTGGCCAGCGAATAGCGGCGCTGCACGATCACGCCCCGATCCGCCGGCTCGATATCTTCGACAGGTAGGTAGACCTTGAGATGGGCGGTATAGTACAGCCGGCCTGGTCCCTCACCGCGACCAATGGTCAGGAAAGATGGAGATTGGAGATTGGAGATTGGAAGATGGAGAATGGAGGATGGAAGACGGAATCCCCCTTCCCCTTTCCCCCTTCCATTTTCCACTTTCCCCTCTCCATTTGCTATCACTTGATCGTCGAGTGTAGCTGTGTAGGCATAGTCCGCATCCAGTTCGCCCGTGACGCGCATCCAGTCCGTCAGACCGATGAGCGCCCAGGCGGTCTCCTGGGTGGTCTCCCAGATGCCGTCTTTGCGGGCCACCATGAGCCAGCGCACCACGTTGGGAATCAGCGCGTTGTCGGGGTCCAGGCGGGCCAGTGCATCCAGGATCACCGCCGTGGAGCGTGTGTCGGTGTTCATGGCCCACCAGTCGTAGTTCTCCTCCTCCCAGTGAGCGCCGGTGGCGCTGAGGATGGCCGCGTTGTTGAGGTCGGACAGCAGCGTGTCGATGCGGGTGTCTTCTGCGTTTGTCAGCGACAGCGACATAGCCAGGAAGGCGCCGCCGTAGTGGCTGAGCTTCTCGCGATCCTTGAAGAGGGCGTCCAATGTCTGCGCCGGCGCTTTGCCGTCCTCGGCCAGCACGTACAGCAGGAAGGCCTGCTGGTTGGCGTCGCGATAGTTCTTGAACTCGCGCGTTCCCTTCACCTGGTTCAGCAGGTAGGACTCGCCATTGCCCAGGACGTCGGTTCGGACCCCGAAGCCGGCCCCTCGCGCCTTGAGCAGCGCGAAAACCACGTAGGCCGAGAGGTGCGGGTTGCTCTCGTCGTCCTTCCACCAGCCCCAGCCGCCGTCCTCGTGCTGTTGGAGGTAGAGCTTCTCTAGCCCCTGCTCCACCAGCGCCGGCAGCGTCTCCGCCAGGTCCGGGTCCTTGATGCCCAGCTCGGTGAGCGCGCGGTAGGTGAGCACGTTGGGCAGGAAGCGGCTGACCGTCTGCTCGGTGCACTCGTAGGGGAAGTGCTCCAGGTACTTGAGCCCGTCCTGCATGGCCGCTGCCAGGCTGGGATCGAGCCGCACGCTGAGTTCGCCTTGTCGCTGATCGTAGCGCGGCGGCAGGGCGACCACCTCGGTTCGGCTGCCGGCCTCCGCCAGTTGGCCGGCCGTACCCACGATGTCCGGCGCCGTGTAGCGCAGCACCAGCAGAGACCCATCCGGCCCCGTGGTAAGGCGCGGTTTGGAGGCATCTGAATACTCGTCGGATACGGCGGCGAAGATCAACTGGGACTGCGCCACATCCTGGACGATCACATCCCACGTCACTTTCGTCTCGCCGTGGGCATTCACCGTAACCACCTGTGTGGCGTCGCTCTGAAACGCGACGCCCTCGGCGCTCAGGCTGACCTTGACATCCAGGTCTTCGTCGGTGTTGTTGGAGACAAGCGCCGCCAGCTCCGCGCGGTCGTCCACCACGAAGAAGCGCGGGGCCACGGGCCGGATCAGCAGCGGCA
>JBHHXF010000742.1:0-2068 GCA_046756905.1 Anaerolineae bacterium
GCCGGCTGGTGATGCACCACCCCCTGGACCTGCCCGTCTTCCTGGGGCAGATCGGAGCCGAGCAGATCAACTACACCGTGGTGCCGCCGGCCTTGCTGAACATGCTGCTCATGCGGCCGGAGCTCCTCGGCATGGCCGACCTGAGCACACTCAAGAACGTCGGCTCGGGCGGCGCGCCGCTGTCCCCGTGGATGGTCACCGAGTATCAGGAGAAGTACGGCATCTACGTCATCAACATCTTCGGCTCCAACGAAGGCGCTTCCTTCACCAGCGGCCCGAAAGAGCTGCCGGACCCGGCCGAACGAGCCCAGTTCTTCCCGCGCTTCGGCGTGCCGGGCTACGAGTGGGCCTCCAGAGTCGCAGCCCAGATGTCCACCAAGCTCGTCGATCCCGAAACCAAGGAGACGATCACCGAGCCTGGCATTCCAGGCGAAATGGCGATCAAGGGCGGAGGCATCTTCTCCGGCTACTACGCACGGCCCGATCTGACGGAGAAGGCGTTCGACGACGAGGGCTATTTCTACACCGGCGACCTGTTCGAGATCGCCGGCGAGGGGGACAATCTCAACCGCTACAAGTTCGTCGGCCGGGTGAAAGACATCATCATCCGAGGCGGCATGAACATCTCGTCGGAGGAGATCGAGCACCTGATCATCGGGCATCCGAAAGTGGCGGATGTCGCCGTCATCCCCTACCCGGATCAAAGACTGGGCGAGATTGTGTGCGCCGTCGTCGCTCCCGCGCAGGGCGAGACCGTCACGCTGGAAGAGATCATCGAGTTTCTGAAAGGCAAGGACATCGCGGTCTACAAACTGCCGGAGAAGCTGGTTGTGATGGACGCGCTGCCGCGCAACCCGGTGGGCAAAGTCCTGAAGCGGGTGCTGAAGGCCGAAATCGTGGGTGCGGCGTAAGAGGGCCGTGCATGAATTTTCACCTGACGGACGAGCAGGAGTTCATCCAGGCAACCGTTCGCAAGTTCATCGCCAATGAGTGCCCCAGAGATGTGGCGCGGGAGCTGGATGCGGGGAGATTGTTCCCCGGCGAACTGCTCCAGGAGCTGGCCGGGCTGGGATTCTGTGGGCTGACAGTCCCCGAAGAGTGCGGTGGCGCCGGCCGGAACCTGCTGGGTGCGATCATGGTCATCGAGGAACTCGCCACCATCTGCCCGACGCTGGCCGGCGCGTTTGCCGGCGTCGCCCTGCGGGGCGGTCAGGTCATCTCCGCTCTGGGGAGCGAGAAGCAGCGACAGGACCTGCTGCCGGCGGTGGCGGATGGCGCCCTCCTGTTCTCGTACGCCCTGGGCAACGCAGCCGATGGCGCGACCGACGATCCGTACCTCACCGCCACTCGTCAGGGGGAGGCGTTCTACCTGAATGGCGCTCAATCCCACGTGGCTCTGGCCGATCAGGCTGATTGCCTGTTGACGCTGGCCCACACCGACGAGGACGCCGGCCCCGAACACGGCTCCACGCTCTTCATCGTGGATACCTCGCTGCCCGGCATCCAGCTCACTGAGATTGAGCAGGTCGGCTTCCAGGGCATCCGCCTGTACCAGGTCGCCTTCGAGGGTGTGGAGTTGCCGGCGGATGCGGTTCTGGGAGGTGCGGATTGGCTGAACCGTGGCTGGGAACAGGCGCGGCAGATTCGCGCGGTGCAGCACGTCGAGACGGCCGCCTACGGCCTGGGGATCGCCCGTGGAGCCTACGAGTACGCGCTGGCCTACGCCAGGGAGCGGGTTCAGTTTGGGCAGCCCATCGCTCAGTTCGAGGCCATTCAGCACATGCTCGTTGATGTGGCAACTGAGATCCGAGCCACCAGGTGGCTGCTCTACCAGGCGTGCTGGCTTGCGGACCAGGGCCGGCCTTTCGCGCTGGAGGCTGCCATGGCCGGCGTGCGCGCAACCGACTTGGCGAGAAGAGCAGCCCTGCAAGGTCTCCACATCCTGGGCGGGTACGGTTACACCATGGAGTACGATGCCCAGCGATACGTCCGCGATTCGCTGGCCCTGCTGGACGGAGCAGAGACGTCTGAGTTGTTGAAGAATCAGATTGGTGAGATGTTGGGGCTG
>JBHHXF010000743.1:0-2059 GCA_046756905.1 Anaerolineae bacterium
CTCGACCACAGCGAATTCCCGATCACGGAACCAGATGGCCGGCGCCAGACACGTCCACTGCCGCTGTTCGCCCAACCGACGCCCGATACCCAGATGCCTCTTACTGCCGGCGACCGCTTCTGGGAGCAGACGGCGCTGTTGTACGCTGACGGCCGGGCCGACGATGTCGCGGCTGATCCTTTCATCGCCCACAGCGTCATTCCGGCGGCCACCAGCGTTTTCCGCGACATGACGAGCATTCGGCTGGAGTACCCGGAGTTCATTCTGGAGAACTGCACCGGCTGCGCGCAGTGCTGGACGCAGTGTCCAGACATGGCCATCCCCGGCCTGGTGGTCGAGCTTCGCTCCCTGCTCCAGAAAGCTGTCGATCGCGTCCCACAGAACGGGAAGGTGCCGGCCATGGCGGATCTGATTGATGACCTGGAAGTGCGGTGTCGTGCGCTGCTGAAAGAAGCTGACAAGAAGGACAGCGCCCTGGAATATCACGGCATGGCCGGCATCGTGGAGATGGCCTTCAACGATGTCGTCGCCGATATCGACGACCAGGAACAGGCGCAGGCGCTGCGGTCCGAGCTGCCGGCAATGAAGCAGACACTGGAGGACTTCCCGGTGTCCATTACCCAGCCGTTCTTCTCGCTGCCGGAGCGCCGAAACGGCGGCAACGGCGCCCTGTTGTCTATCATGGTCAATCCCGAGGCATGTAAGGGCTGCATGGAATGCGTCGAGGTATGCCCGGATGACGCTCTACGTGCGGCTCCCCAGACAGAGGACGCAGTAGCCCGGCTTCGGCGTGGCTGGGAAATCTGGGACGAGATGCCCGACACGCCACCCGACTACATCAAAATCTCCAATCTGGACGAGGGTATCGGCACCTTGTCCTCCATGCTTCTCACCAAGCAGAACTATCTCTCGATGAGCCCTGGAGAGGGTGCCTGCATGGGATGCGGCGAGAAGACAGCGATACACCTGTTTGTCGCGGCGGCCCACGCGCTGATGATCCCGCGTGTCGAGAGGCATGTCGAGTATCTGAACGACCTGATTAGCCGGCTGGATCAGGAAATCCGCAGCGAGGAGGAGCGGCTCCGCAGCCCCTCTGACCCGGCCGTGCTGAGCCAGCGCCTCGGCGCCTTTGGCCGGCAGTTCATGGACGCCGAGAAGCTTTCGAGCCAACTCCCGTCGATCATGCGCAGCACCGAGATTGACGGCGATCGGTTGGCCCGACTCAAGCGGGTGCGGGCGACGATGGAGGAACTGCGCTGGCGCTACACCGAAGGCCCCACCGGCCGCGGGCGCTCACCGATGGGCATGATCAACAATACCGGCTGTACCACGGTCTGGGGTTCGACTTATCCGTATAATCCCTACCCCTTCCCGTGGGCCAACCACCTGTTCCAGGATGCCCCGTCGATGGCCATGGGGGTCTTCGAGGGCCACATGCGCAAGATGGCGCGTGGCTTCAAGGCCATCCGAATCGCCGAGCTGGAGCTGGCCGGCGAGTACGATCCGGCGGCTCACGAGGAGTTCTTCACCTACTTCAACTGGCGGCACTTCACCGACGAGGAGTGGAAGCTGTGTCCGCCTGTAGTGGCATTGGGCGGCGACGGCGCCATGCTCGACATCGGCTTCCAGAACCTGTCGCGCATGATGGCCTCGGGCAAACCGATCAAGGCCATGGTAGTTGACACCCAGGTCTATTCGAACACCGGTGGTCAGGCGTGCACCAGCAGCTTTGTTGGCCAGGTGGCAGACATGGCGGCTTTTGGCAAAGCGCAGCAGGGCAAGGAAGAGCCGCGCAAGGAACTCGGCCTGATCGCGATGATGCACCGCAACACCTACGTGGCCCAGACCTCGCAGGCAGTGCCCAGCCACATGCTGGAGAGTTTCATCAAAGGGCTGAACTCGCGCCAGCCGGCGGTCTTCAACGTGAACACTCCATGTCAGCCGGAGCACGGGATCGCCGATGACCTCTCGGCCAAACAGGCCAAGCTGGCGCTGGAGGCCCGGGCCTTCCCGTTCTTCACCTACGACCCCGATGCCGGCGACACCTTCTCTACCCGCT
>JBHHXF010000744.1:0-2056 GCA_046756905.1 Anaerolineae bacterium
GGGTCTGGGCGCAGGTTTCGTACAGCCGGACGCGCCGGTTGGGGAGCCGGCCCACATTCTCGTGAATCAGCGCCAGGATGGTCAGCAGGAGGGGGTTGGTGGCCAGCCGGCGCACACTGGGCCATTCCAGCACCTGCGGCACCAGGTCGGCCACGCGCGCCTCGGCGCGTTGCTCCGCCACCTCCAGCGGCAGGGTTTCGTCGTGCGCGCGCTCGTGGGCGGTGTACCAGCGCAGCAGGAACTCGCGCACCTCGTCGGGCGGCCGCAGCGGGCTGAGCTGCACGTGATCGAAACCGCGCAGCGCCTCGTCCCAGTAGCCTTCGATGCGGCTGGTGACCACCAGGCGGTTGGGCCGGCCATCGGCGCACCAGATGTCGGCGAACTTTTGCACGCGCCGCACCACTTCGCTGCGCAGAGGCCGGCCGTGCACGGGGTCGTCGCCCACCTCGTCCAGGCCATCCAGCATGATCATGCAGCCGCCCTTCTGCAAGGCCAGGCGCAGGAGGTCGCCCAGGCGCGGATCGGTAGCATACTCCTGAGCGATGTAGTGGAGCAGAAAGTTGTCCAGCGACGGCGGCGACGGGGCCTCGAGTGCCCGGGCGAAGTCGGCCAGGCGCACCGTGAGGGGGATGTAGGGGGCGTCCAGGCCCAGGCGGGCCGCGCCGTAGCCGTAGCCCAGCATCAGGGCGATGAAGTGCAGAGAGATGGTCTTGCCGGCGCCCGGCTCGCCCAGGATCACCAGGCGCTGGGAGCGGGCCAGGGCGTCGGTGACGCGCTCCTCCAGCCGGCGTTCTTCCTCGGCCAGGCGCTCGGCCTCGCGCAGGCTGAGCATCCGTTCGTGGGCGTGCCGGCGCGCCTCCTCGTCGCCCAGGGTCAGCAGCCCCAGCTCCAGGTAGATGTCGGCCAGGGGCAGGCGGATGTCGCGGCGCATCTGAACGATGCCTCGGAAGTCGTGCATCCGCAACTCGCGCACCAGGTCGGCGCGGTAGCGCTCCTCGATCTCGGCGGCCTGTTCCTCTGTCAGCCCCTGCTGAACCAAGACGACGCGGATCGCCTGTCCGTGGTCCGTTTTCACGAAGACGTTGTCCAACTGCGCCAGGTGAACCAGCATTTTGTGCAGCACGCCCAGTTTGGCGGCTTCGTTGGCGTATTCGATGAGCGGTCGCCAGTCCTCCAGGGCGTAGATTTCGGCGCGCAGGCCGGCCAGCAGGGTGGCGAGTTCCTGGCGCCGCGTGCGCGGCCACCCCAGGGCAGTCATCAGATCCTCGGGCGGATCGGCGTCGGGGTCGGCGAAGGCCAGGATGCTGCGGGCGACCTGCCGGCGCAGGGCGTGGTTCTTTTTCGCCGTCAGCCGGTCCAGGCTGACGTTCTTGAGCCAGCGGCGCAGGTCGTCTTCGTCATCGGTGGGGGCGCCGGCGTCGGCCAGGGCGGTTTCCACAGCCTGGCGCAGCGATTTATCGGCCTCAATGCGCGCGTGGTACTGGTGCTGTACGAAGCGATCCAGCCGCTTCTTGGCCGGCTCCAGGGGCACGTCCACGACGCCTTTTTCCAGCAGTCTCTTTCCGACCTCCATCATACCTTGGGCGATGGCAGTAGCGATCATAGCTGTAGTAATGGGTTCCATCGTCGTGTCTCCGATTCAGGTTGCGAATGCGCAGGGTTGCCAGACGCCGCTGGCAATCCAGGCCGCGTAATCCGCGGCCATTCGATCCGAGAGGCCGGCTACATTATACCACAATGTGGCAGTCCGATGTAATCGCCGGCACACAGACCGAACGGACGTATCTTCTCAAGTTATTGCTCAGCCACTTCGCGCCTGGCGAATGAATTCGCGGCAACCCTTCGACAGGCCCTTCGTCAGGCCCCTCGTCAGGCTCAGGACGATGCTCGGGAGGGACCTCAGGACGCCGCTTCGCAATGGTAGGCGCGGTTTATGAAGTTTGAGAAAATAATCAGGGTACTGAGTCCGACAGGCCCGCCCGCCGATGACCCTTCGACAGGCTCAGGACAGGCGTCGGCGGGCTACGAAGCTGCGCCCCATCATCTCGACAAGCTC
>JBHHXF010000745.1:0-2055 GCA_046756905.1 Anaerolineae bacterium
TCACTGCCGTATCTCGTAGCCGGCCGTTTCCCAGGCATTGAAACCGCCGTCCAGCAGCATCAGATTGCGGTATCCGCGCTGTTCCAGTACCGAGATGCTCACAGTGGAGCGATCGGCGTGACCGCAGTGGACAAGCACGGGGCTATCCACGGGCAGCGACAGGCTCTCCTTCGGTAAGCGTCCGGCCTCAATGTGGATGGCCTGGGGGATGTGCCCGGCCACCCACTCTGCATCCTGGCGCACGTCCAGCACCGTCAGATCACCGGTTTGTGCCAGTTGCCGGCGAAGTTCATCGGCCGTCATGAGCGGCACCCGCGCCACTGGCAGGCCTGTCCTGAGCCCAGCCGAAGGGCCGGCAGCTTCCCAGGCTGCCACACCGCCCTCCAGGTAACCCCGTAGATCATCGTAGCCGATGCGGATGAGCTGACGCACTGCGTCCTCCCGGTCGGCCGGCGTGTCGGCGACCAGGATGATGGGTGAGCCAAAAGGCACCACCCAGCCGGCCCATGTGACCAGAGGTGCCGCCAGGGGGATGCCATAAGCGCCGGGGATGTGCCCTGCGGCAAACTCGTGGGGCGTTCGGGTGTCTATCACGGCAACGCCGTGTTCCATCTGTTGCCGTACGGAGGCCGGCGACAGTGGTTCGAGTAGCGGGAGTCCGCCGAGCACTTGCGGTCCCCGCTGGTTCACGGGGCGCATGTATTGATAGTAGGTTGGGTACGAAGGCAACCCCTCCAGTGCCAGATGCATAAACGCCTCTTCCGAACTTGCCTGTACCAGAGGATTACGCTGCCGTTCCAGTCCGATGGTGGTGGTTCGCTCGGAGATGTCAGGAGCGGCGCAGAAGGAGCCGGCACCGTGGGTAGGGTAAACCGACGCATCGTCGGGGAAACGGAGCAGCTTGTGGTGGATGGTGTGATACAGGTGCCGCGCCAGAGGCTTCGTCAGGTCGTGCCCTAGCAGGTCGGTGCGCGCCGCTCCGCCAACGATGAGGGCGCCCCCGCTGAAGAGAGCCGCCGGCGACTCAGCACCGGCTCCGCCGTGAGTCTGTGGAGCCGCTGGCCGCATCGCGAAGCTGATGTGTTCCGGGGTGTGGCCGGGTGTGGTAAGAACTTCGATGGTCACATCACCCAGGGGGATGGTGTCGCCTTCGCGTAGGGGAAGGTGGTCAAACGCCAGTTCCGCCTGGGCGCTGGCCCCGATGCGGATGCCGGCCTGCGCTGCCAGCTCCCGAGCGCCAGAGACGAAATCCGCATGCAGGTGGGTGTCCAGGGCGTGGGTTAGGCGCAAGCCCAGACCTTCGGCTACCTGGACGTAGCGGTCTACATCCCGCTGGGGGTCTATGGCAACCGCCAGCCCCGCCTCCTCAGAGGCAACAAGGTAGGAGGAGTTACCCAGCCCTTCATCTACAAACTGTCGCACAAACATGGTCGAGTCTCCTAACAATCCTTATTCGTATGAGTAGTCATCTCTAGC
Source organism: Anaerolineae bacterium (assembly GCA_046756905.1). Taxonomy (GTDB): domain Bacteria; phylum Chloroflexota; class Anaerolineae; order Epilineales; family JAANWY01; genus JBHHTZ01. The sequence goes on from JBHHXF010000745.1 coordinate 1,477, forward strand.
ACCTTCCCAACCCGGTCGCTGCTGGTCGCTAATAGTACTCTTCTATCCCGAATCCGTATTGCTTGTCTTGCTCCGTCATGCGGGTGAAATGCTTGAGCCGTTTCTCGAATTCGCCGGGCCGTTTTCTGGCCGCGTCAATGAACGCGATGCGGATACGTTGGTACGACCCAGAATATCGCTGGAAGTTCTCCCAAGCCCGTTTGTTGGCTCGGAGAACTGCCATAATATCCGGCGGGAACTCATACTCCTCCGTGGCTACGTCACCGATGGCGGCCAGCACGTCGGGCATGACTTTCCCCCGCTCGATCAGTCTCCGCAGCCTTTCTTTGTTGGCTTGCGAGTAGCTGCTGCGTGGATTTCTCGGTGTGAAGCGTTGGGCGTATCGGTCCTGGTCGATGCCCTTGACAATGCTGTCAATCCAGCCGAAGCAGAGTGCTTCTTCGACGGCATGATTGTATGGTATGCGTGGGATGCCGGCGTGCTTCCGGTAGTACACCAACCAGACTTCGTTCGCGGTTTTATAGTTCTCGTTCAACCACTTACGCCAGTCTTCGCGATTTGCGACGTATAGCGTGTCGG
>JBHHXF010000746.1:0-2050 GCA_046756905.1 Anaerolineae bacterium
GTCAGCCAGCCGCTATACTCGATGTCGCGCAGGGCATCGCCGTCACCCATGGAGCGACCGCTGAGCGGCCAATCCTTGAGGGCCTGCGGGTTGATGTCGGCTGTGACCTGGAGCGAGGCGGAGCCGCCGGCCGGCACCGTGAGCGTGTCGCTGGCGGGGCTGATGGTGACGCCGGCATCCTCATCGTCGGCATCCTGAAACTGGAATGCGACGTCGTAAGTCACATCCGCATCGCCTGTGTTCTGGATGGTGACGCTGCGTCTCAGGCGCACCGGCTCCGGCAGGGCCTGGAAGCCGAAGTCTACCGCGACTCCGGGGCGTTGTCCTGACCCGACGGGCGGCTCAGCCAGCACGAACACGCCGGTGTTGATGGCGGCGTGCGCGTCCACCAGGCCGGCGCCCATGCGCGTGGCCGGCGCGACGGTTCCGCCGCCGCCGAACTCCGGGTTGCCGTCCACGTAGATCGGCGAGTGCGCCGTGCCAACCAGCGCTGACTTCACCTGTTCCGGCGTCCAGTCAGGATGGGCCTGCTTGATCAGCGCGGCGACGCCGGCCACGTGGGGCGCAGACATAGACGTGCCAGAGGCCGACAGGCTCTCTGTGCCCGTGCCGGCAAAGGCCGAAACGATGCTGGAACCCGGCGCGGTGATCTCCGGCTTGAAGATCACGGGAGAACTCGCTACCAGAATGTCAGCGGTGGAGCGCCCCCAGCCTGGCCCACGGCTGCTGAAGCTCGAAATCTGATCCGTCAAGTCTGGACGCGGGACCACGATGTCCGACGACAGCGTGACCGTGACGCCAGGCAGCTCAGCCTTGATAACGTCTCCATCGGCCTGAGAGATCATGACCGATGGGATGGTGATGTCCGAGCCGGTGCCGTCATCCGCCATCCCGATGGGCGGACCGGCCACGTTGTTGACCACGGTGACGGCGACCGCGCCCGCCGTTTGGGCGTGCCGCACCTTAGTCACGAAAGTACACGTACCCCGATCGATCAACACGATCTTGCCAGCCATCTCTTCTCCGTTGGTCAGGTCTTCGCAGCCATCTACCGGATCGGCGTAGACAACATCGCCCGAAATCGGGCCGGCCTCGTCCAGGCCAGGCCCGAATTGGCCCGTCTCGACCTCGTACATGCCGGCGATGGTGTCCGGGGCAGTGACCTCAAGCGCCTGGCGAGCTTCGCCCGGCGCGTACGAACTGGCAACGCTGATCACCGACGGGATCGAGCCGGGCGATCCGGTGATCAACGGGACGTCACCAGAGTTGCCGGCGCTGGCTACCACGATCATGCCGGCGGCGATGGCATTCTCGATAGCCATGGCGTACATCTCGCTTGTCCCACCGCCGGAGAAGGAGGATCCGAGCGACATGTTGATTACATCCAGCGCATCGCTGATGTCGCCGTCGTCGTTGGGGTCAACCGCCCATTCGATGGCATCGGGCGCCATGTTGGTGCTCCCGTGCGCGCCGAAGACCTTCAAGGCCCACAGCCGCGCGCCGGGGGCAACGCCGTGGGAGATATTCTCCGTACCCAGGCCGGCGACGATGCCGGCCACGTGCGTACCGTGGAGTCCGTCGTCGATGGGATCGGGGTCAGGGTGAGGTGTGGCGGTACACCGGCCGGCGTCCTCGTCGTCGGAACTGCAATCAGCGTCGTACAGCTCGCCCACGAAATCCCAACCACCGACCACCTTCGTCGTCGGGAAGAGGCGGGCGCCATCGAACGTGTCGGTGATCGTTGTATTGTCGTTGGCGTCGTAGGCGTCCTGCACACCAGGGCCACCGAAATCGGCGTGGATGTAATCGATGCCAGAGTCGATGATGCCGATGTCAACGCCGGTCCCGTCGATCCCCAGTTCATCTATGACCTGCTGCGCGCCGATGTGCGGGACGCTGTCACCCAACAGCGGCTCCATGAGCGCCACCGGGTGGATCGATTCAACTCCCGGCAAAGCCAGCAGGGCATTAAACTGCGACGGACGAGCCTTAACCTGCACACCGTTCAACACTTTCTGATAGGTGCTGACAACCGGCACACCCAGCGCCC
>JBHHXF010000747.1:0-2041 GCA_046756905.1 Anaerolineae bacterium
TTTGACCTGTATAGGTTACAATAACTCGCGCAAGGAGGACGCAAGAGTGAGGGGTTGTGCCGGACGGCACAACCCCTCAGCGTTTATTGGCGCGCTATTCGCGCAATGGCCTCCAGCATCCGGCCTGCTATTTCCCCTTTGCAGCCTGCTCGCACAGGAACGGCGGCCGGCTGCCCCCACTGTGATACTCGTACACCCGGTCCCCAACTTGTAAGCGGAGCAGTAGGCCATCGTGTTGCACCTGCGTATAGGCCATGCCCGGCTTGGGGCATCCCATGCTGGAGTCCGGCCAGATCACGGATTTGGATTCTACCAGCTCGATCTCGTCAACGTGGACGGATAGCCGGCCGGCCAGGTCTTCCATTGCTTGCGAAACGAGCTTCTTAGAAGCCTGGTTGGCCGGCTGAGGGGTGGTGGAACTGACAGCCATGGTTTCCTCCGGTATCCCTTGCGTGGGGGCTGGCGTTGGCGGTTCGGCCGGGGTACAACTGATCACGCCCACGGCCAGGAGTAGGCCGGCCAAGCCCCATATCCAGTTTTGACGCATAGGTTTCGTGCTCCTTGGGTGATCTGAGTTCACATGAGTTTCTCGGGTTCCTCATCCCCGCAATCCACACCCACGTTGCATCTTCTCAATAATCCGTGGTGCGGTAGGGGCAAGGCAAGTCGGATTGGTGGTGTCGAAACAAAAGCGCCTGCCTGCTCTCCGACTTGCCGCGCCCCTACTTTTTGAGAACATGCCCCACATTATACCTTTGGGTGGTGGCTATGACAAATCAGAAGGATTGACATTGGCCGGCTTCTGTGGTATACTGTGATAGATACGATACTTATTAAACACTTAATATTATAAATGACGCTTGACCGGGGGCAGTGAGGAGAGACGAGTATAGGAGCTTCTAGAGTGAAGAATATGGTCCATTGTCATCAGTCAGCGGTCCCGTTGACCGGTGAGGTGATTGAAGCGTTTGCCGGCCAGCCCATCTCCGCCCGCGAGCCCGGGGCTGTGTTCCTGGAGTTCATGAGTATCGTGTATCGATCTTCTGAAACTTCGGCTGCCTTTTCGCAACTCATGCAGTTGGCGCGCCTCGCGGGTCGTCAGGAGCGGCGTGCCCAGCAGTCGAGGGCCTACCGGGCTGCGACGGTGATTCTCGTGGCCGGCATTCTGGCGATCACGCTGATCTTCGGCGGATTCTTCGCCGCGCCGTATCGAACTGAACAGGCAGCCATCAACGACGTCTACCAGCGCATGAGTCCGGCGGTTGCCGACATTCGGGTGGAATCAGCCGGCGTGGCCGGCTCTGGTGTCGTGTTCGATAGGGACGGCCACATACTCACCAGTTACCACGTAGTCGAGAAGGCACAGCGCGATCAAGACATAATCGTCCAATTGCCCGGCCTCGGCCAAGCCAGGGCCGAACTCATCGGATATGATAAGGCAACCGACCTGGCTGTCCTGAAAGTGGATGCCCCGACTGCCCAATTGACGGCGGCGAGTTTCAGCCAAGTCAATGAGGTACGGATCGGTGATCTGGCTATCGCCATTGGAAGCCCCTATGGGCTGTCCAATTCCTTGACGGTCGGACACATCAGCGCTGTGGAGCGGCGACTCTCGATTGGTGACAGAAACACTGTGGCGATTGAGGGCGTGATACAGGCCGATGCCGCCGTCAATCCGGGCAACTCGGGTGGCCCGCTGTTCAATGCCAGCGGGCAGGTCGTTGGCATTAACACGCGAATCGAATCGCCCTCAGGCGGATCGGTGGGCATCGGGTTTGCCATTCCCAGCAGCATTGCACAGCAGGTGGCGCGCGACATCATTGATCAGGGCTACGCCGAGCGTTCATCTGTGTCTGGAAGATGACGGTGTATACGAAATGGCTCAAATTTACTCAGTGATGGGTGAAGGTCTCCTGACCGAGCCCTCTGCGCCTCGGTCAGGAGACCTTCGGCGAACGATGAACGGCTTAGATTGAGAATTGCTGTCGTCGGGAAACCACATTTGACAAAAATCGATTTCTTTGGTATACTACTAACTTGC
>JBHHXF010000748.1:0-2036 GCA_046756905.1 Anaerolineae bacterium
ATCTATGAGGAAACTGAGGGGAATCCGCTGTTTGTGGTGGAAACTGTGCGCGCGGCTGCTGGAGATCAGATATTGGATATTGGATATTGGGAAGTGTCCGCTGATGCCCAACCCTCCGACAGCGCTCAGGACGGGTCCCCAATATCCAATATCCAATACCTCCCATCCAGAGTGCAGGCGGTGATCCACGAACGGCTGGCTCAGCTCTCCCCGCCGGCGCGGGAACTGGCCAGCCTGGCAGCGACCATCGGTCGGGAGTTCACCTTCGATGTGCTGGCTCGGGCGAGCGACGGCGATGAAGACGCGCTGGTGCAGGGGTTGGATGAGCTGTGGCAGCGGCGGATTGTGCGGGAGCAGGGTGAGGATGGTTACGACTTCAGCCACGACAAGATCCGCGAGGTGGCTTACGCCGGGGTGAGCACAGCCCGGCGACGGCTGCTACACCGTCGAGTCGCACAGGCCTTGGAGTCCGTGCATACTCACGATGTGGATGCTGTCAGCGGTCAGGTGGCTTTCCACTATGAGTCCGCCGGCCTGCCGGCGCAGGCGATCCCATACTACCAGCGAGCGGCCGAGGCGGCGGTGCGAGTCTGTGCCAACAACGAAGCCGCCGATCATCTCACCCGAGGACTCACGTTACTCAAGGCTCTACCCCAGACTGCGAAGCGCGTTGAGCAAGAGTTGGCGCTGCAACTGGCGTTGGGCAATGCGCTCAGCTTCACCAGCGGCCTGGCATCCCCGGAGTTGGGCGCGGCTTACGCCCGGGCGCGGGCGCTGTGTCAGCGCGTGGGGGACATGGAGCAACGCCTGCCGGCGTTGTGGGGGCTGTGGGCGTTCCACCTGATGCGAGCAGAGTTGCATACGGCACGGGATCTGGCGGAGGAGCTCCTTCGCCTGGCCGAGAGCGAACAGGACCCGACCGCCTTCCTGGTAGCTCACCGGGCGTTGGGGGTGGTCCTGTTCTATCTGGGGGAACTGGCGCCGGCTCGAGCCCACCTGGAGCAAGCCATCGCCTGCTACGACCGGCGACAGCACCATGCCCACCGTTTTCTCTACTGGTACGACCCTGGCGTGGCGTGCTTGTACTATGTGGCGTATCCGCTCTTGTTCCTGGGCTATCCCGACCAGGCGCTAGAAAACGTCCACGCGGCCCTCACCCTGGCCCGAGAATTGTCTCACCCCATCAGCGAGATCTCCGCTTTAGGCGCGGGCGCCCTCTTCCATATATGGCGCCGCGAGGTGCAGGCAACTCTGGAGTGGGCCCAGGCCGGCATGGATCTCTCGGCCGAGTTGGGGATGCCGGCCTGGGGTGGGTTGGTGACCGTCATTCATCATGGAGCGCTGGTCGAGCAGAGTTCTGAGGTCTCTCCTGAGGTCCCTCCTGAGTTCGCCGAAGGGCCTGTCGAAGGGCCTGCACCGCCATCAGCCTCCTCCCGAGTACATCGAGGAACCGGTCGAGAGATCGAAGGGCATGGACAGTTGCAGGAGGAGATTGCGAGGATGCGCCAAAGTCTGGCGATCTGGCAGGATGCGGGCTCACAGATACACGTACCCTTTTCTCTGGCCGTGCTGGGCAAGGCGTATGGGAAAGCGGGGCAGCCAGAGCAGGGGCTTGCGGCTCTGGATGAGGCGCTGGCTGCGGCGCGCAGAACCGGGGAACGTTACTACCAGGCAGAACTGCACCGCCTCAAGGGGGAGTTGATTTGGAAGGCGCAAGGCGGAAGGCGGAATGATGAATCAGGCGATCCTTCGCCAGAAACCTACTTTCGCCAGGCCATCGACATCGCCCGCTCCCAGCAGGCGAAGCTGCTGGAGCTGCGGGCGGCGACGAGCCTGAGCCGGCTGTGGCAGCGGCAGGGCCGGCCGGTGGAGGCGTATCGACTGTTGAAAGACGTCTACGCCTGGTTCACTGAGGGTTTCGATGCGCCGGATTTGAAAGAGGCCAGGGCGTTGTTGGAGGAGTTGGCAGTGAACAGTGATCAGTAATCAGTGAACAGTAATCAGTGGCCTGCCCGCATATGACAACGAATCCCAGG
>JBHHXF010000749.1:0-2025 GCA_046756905.1 Anaerolineae bacterium
CGCACTCTGGCCATGGATGGCGTGCAAAAGGCCAATTCCGGCCACCCCGGCCTGCCCATGGGTATGGCCGACGCGGCCTTTGTGCTGTGGACCCGCTTCCTCAAGCACAACCCGGCCAACCCGGAGTGGCCCGACCGCGATCGTTTTGTGCTCTCCGCCGGCCACGGCTCGATGCTGCTCTACGGCCTCCTCCACCTCACGGGCTACGATCTGTCGCTGGAGGACCTGAAGAACTTCCGACAGTGGGGCAGCAAGACGCCGGGCCACCCCGAGAACCACGAGGCGCCCGGCGTGGAGACGACCACCGGACCCCTGGGCCAGGGCTTCGCCAACGGCGTTGGCATGGCGCTGGCCGAGCGCATCCTGGCGACACGATTCAATCGGCCAGGCTTTCCCATCGTCGATCACCACACCTACGCCGTCGTAAGCGATGGCGACCTGATGGAAGGCATCTCCCATGAGGCCGCGTCTCTGGCCGGCCACCTTGGGCTGGGCAAGCTGATCTACCTGTATGACAACAACCATATCTCCATTGAGGGCAGTACCGAACTCACGTTCACAGAGAACGTTCGCCTGCGTTTTGAAGCCTACAACTGGCACACCGTCGCGGTCGATGGCCATGATCGGGCTGCGGTGGCCGCCGCCATCGAGGCGGCCAGGGCTGAGATAGAACGGCCCTCGCTTATCCTGGCTCGCACCCACATCGGCTATGGCAGCCCTCACAAGCAGGATACAGCCTCTGCCCACGGCGAACCGCTGGGTGAAGAGGAAGTGCGGCTTACCAAAGAGGCCATGGGGTGGCCGGCCGACGCCCAGTTTCTCATCCCCGACGAAGCATTGGCTGTGTTCCGGCGGGCGCTGGACGAGGGAGCAGTCCGCGAGTCGGACTGGCAGGCCCTCTTCGACCGGTACGCGGAGGCGTATCCCGATTTGGCTACGACCTGGGAGCAGGTCATGGGCGGCCAGTTGCCCGACGGTTGGGAGGAGGCGTTGCCCACCTTCGCGCCCGACGACGGCCCCATGGCCACCCGCGCCGCATCGGGCCAGGTGCTCAATGCCATCGCCGACGCCATCCCGACCCTCATCGGCGGCTCGGCGGATTTGCACCCATCCAACAAGACCTATCTGACGAAGTACGCTGATCTGCAAGCCGGCGACTTCAGCGGGCGCAACATCCACTTCGGGGTGCGGGAGCACGGCATGGCCGGCATCCTCAACGGAATGGCGCTGCATGGCGGGCTGTTCCCGTACGGCGGCACCTTCCTGGTCTTCTCCGACTACATGCGGCCGAGCATCCGGCTGGCAGCCATGATGCAGCTCCCCATCGTCTACGTCTTCACCCACGACAGCATCGGCCTAGGCGAGGATGGCCCGACCCACCAGCCGGTGGAGCAGCTTCCTTCGCTGCGTGCCATACCCAACTTGACCGTCATCCGGCCGGCGGATGCTAACGAGACGGTCGAGGCGTGGCGCGTGGCGCTGACACAGCGGGACGGCCCCAAGGCTCTGCTCCTCACCCGACAGAAGCTGCCGGTGCTGGATCGGTCGGAGTTGGCGCCGGCCAGCGACCTCGCGAAAGGCGCCTACATCCTCTCCGATGTTCCTAGCCCGGACGTCATCCTCATTGCCAGTGGATCCGAAGTGGAAGTGGCCTTAGGGGCCCAGACGGTGCTAGCCGATGAGGGCATAGCAGCGCGAGTGGTGAGCATGGCCAGTTGGGAATTGTTCGAGGCCCAGCCGCAGGAATACAGGGATGCGGTGTTGCCGCCGGCAGTTGGGGCCCGTGTTGCGGTCGAGGCAGCCGAAGGTCTGGGCTGGCGTCGCTATGTAGGCGACACGGGCTCTGTGATGAGTATAGAACGATTCGGAGCCTCCGCTCCGTACCAGGTCATCTACGAGAAGCTCGATCTTACGCCGGAAAATATCGCTGCCAGGGCGCGGGCATGCCTGCGATCGTAAATGGCTGCTGAACAACGAACAGCGGAATTATCTTGACAATGGCACATTCCGCTGTCCGGCAGTTGA
>JBHHXF010000750.1:0-2025 GCA_046756905.1 Anaerolineae bacterium
CCAATCTCCATTTGCTACGCGCGCCACGAACGCTCTGCTGGGGTTTCTTGATTTGCTGGAGGGCCTCATCGCAGCCAAATCAACGCTAGGCGCGCTTGAGCTTTTGGATAAGGTCATTGATGATTCTGGCTATGAGCGGTACATCCGCGATGGCACCGACGAGGGCGAAGATCGATGGGCCAACGTGCAGGAGTTGCGCGGCGTGGCGCGGGAGTATGCCGGCTTGGTCCCCGAAGTTGGGCTGCCGGCCTTCCTGGAAGGCGTGGCCCTCGTCTCCGACGTGGACAATCTGGATACTGGGGTGGATGCACCGACGTTGATGACTTGTCATGCCGCCAAAGGGCTGGAGTTCCCCGTCGTGTTTTTGGTCGGCGTGGAGGAAGGTCTGCTGCCCCACTCTCGTTCGATGGACGACCCCGATCAGATGGAAGAGGAACGCCGGCTGTGCTACGTGGGTATCACCCGCGCCAGAGATCGACTTTACATGTTGCACACATTCCGCCGCACCTTGTGGGGCCGCTCCGAGATCAGCGAGCCGTCCCGCTTCCTGGATGACATCCCCAAACATCTGGTCGAGGGTAAGGGCGAGACAAACAAGCAGGCGGACACATCTGGATTTCGAGAATCCGTCCCTCTTGCCTCGCCCCTACAGCACGAACCCACCTTCCGGGCCGGCGACCACGTGAAGCACCCAAGTTTCGGTGAAGGCGTGGTGGTCAATAGTCAGCTTTCGCACAATGACGAGGAAGTTGAAGTCGCTTTCGTCGGTCAGGGGGTTAAGAAGCTGCTGGCTAGTCTGGCCAGGCTGGAGAAGGTGTGAGGCATGATAAGACGTAATATGGACTGCATGCAAGACCATCATATATTGGTCCGGTATGGAATATATTTGAACTACAGCGTACGATAGGAGCGAATGGATGATGCCTGGTATACTTAGTGGGTGGGGATGGCTAGCAGTCATCCCGGTCCTTGGTTTACTCGTTTTCGTACACGAGTTAGGTCACTTTCTGGCCGCTCGTTGGATGAAAGTTGAAGTAGAGGAGTTTGGATTCGGGTATCCGCCACGGCTGGCGACTCTGTTCGAGCGCAATGGGGTGAAGTACACCATCAACCTTCTGCCCCTGGGCGGGTTCGTGCGCATGGTCGGCGAAGAGGGGGATTTCTTCAAGGAAGGCAGTTTGTACCAGAAGCGACCCTGGCAGCGAGCCGTCGTACTGGCAGCAGGGCCGGCCATGAATCTGATTCTGGCTGCATTGGTCATGGCGCTGGTTTTGTGGATGGGTGCACCCCAGTATCATGGCCCGGTGACAATCCGGCAGGTATCACCAGACTCTCCGGCGGCGCAGGCCGGCCTGCAGGCCGGTGATGTGATTCGCGCCATTGCCGGCGAGACCACCGATACCCTGGACGCCGTAACGGTGGCCATCAAGAATCATCTGGGAGAGAAGGCGGAAGTCACCCTCGATCGCGATGGAGAGGTATTCACCCGCACAGTGATGCTCCGACCACCGCAGGAACGCCCCCAGGATCAGGGTGCAATGGGGGTTGTCATCGAACTGGGCAGCGTCGAATCGACCACCTACGACCGCCTGGCTTGGCCGGCGGCCCTCGCGCAGGGATTGATAGGAACTGTCCAGCTTTTCCTTCTCATGCTGATCGGCTTTGGCGACCTGGTACTGGGATTGCTAAGAGGCGCCGGTGCACCGGGCGGCATCGCCGGCCCCATCGGTATTGCTCAGCTCAGCAGCGAGGCAGTCCAGCGGGGGATTCGCCCCCTGCTCAACTTCACGGCATTTCTCAGCATCAACTTGGGGCTGCTCAACCTTCTCCCTCTGCCGGCTCTGGACGGCGGGCGACTGGTGTTTGTATTTGTCGAGTGGATTCGGGGCAAGCGCATCCCGCCGGAACGCGAAGCAGTGGTCCACTTCATCGGTATGATGGTCCTGATTGGCTTGATGGTGGTCGTATCTTACTTCGACGTCGCCCGGTGGCTGCGGGGAGAATCGTTGTTGGGCGGCTGATGAG
>JBHHXF010000751.1:0-2018 GCA_046756905.1 Anaerolineae bacterium
GTTGTCCAGAACCCGCCGGCCACAGCCGGTATTAGTTCAATCCGATCACCGTCATGCAGTGCCGTCGACGGATCGGCCTGCTCGTCGTTTACCGATGTCACGATGGGGAGATCGTCGGGCACCTCAAGCTCACGCAGAACATCGGCCAGCGTCGAGTCCACCTGCAATTCCAGCGACAGCCGGCCTCGCATCTGCCCGTCGGGGCGATGGCGCAAGATTGTGTACAGGTGTACATCAACGCTAATCATAGCTGGTCGAAGATCGTGTCCAGATCTTCAGCCGGCACATCAAATACCGTGTTCAGCGGCGCGAGCGGTTCTTCAGTCATCCACTCAGGCAGCCGATCGTCGACCTCGTTGAAGCCGGCCTGGCGGTTGAACTCTCGCTCCAGCCGGAGCGTCTCCTGTCCTATCTCCTTCAGGTAGTTGTCGCCCACCCCCCAACCGTAGCGACCGTTCACCAGATCTCGAATCATTGTCAGGTCTCGGGCGAACCCGAACCCGCCCATCACACAGATTCCCAGCGAGTCATAGCCGGCCATGCTGATCTGACTACGCCTGGACAGTTTGGCCTGGCCCTCGGGATTCGTATGATCCACATTCGCACGGATGGTGAGGCCGGCGGTATGATCTGCACCCTGGGGTGAGGTGGCATAGGTCACGCCGGTCCCTTTGATCGCCCGCGGATCGTAGGCCGAAATGGCCTGGTTCTTCACCACGGGAATGCGCGACACTCCGAGCACCCGGCCGGCTAAACCCGCGCCACCGCCCAGCGCCCGGCCCAGGATCGTCCCGCGCCGAACCTCGCCCAGCATCTCCAACGCTCGCTCTCCGTCCCCCCATTCCATCAGGCCGGCCTCGGCTGCCACGCCTAGCGCCGCCCCGATCTCAATGGTGTCCAATCCCAGGTCATTGGCCTGAGCATTCAGCTCACCGACCACGTCCAGACTGTCAATGCCCAGGTTCGATCCCAGCAGCCCGATGGTCTCGTACTCCAGGGGGGAGACGATCGTCTTGCCATGGGTGTCGGCAAAGACGTTGGAGCAGCGAATGATGCAACCCGCCATGCATGCGTGATCGTGAACACCTTCGCCGCCTCGCTCGGCAATTAGATCGTGCAGCAGTTCGCCGCTGATCTGCTCAGCGTATTCGAAGCGCCCGGCCGAGAAATTCCGCGTAGGTAACCCGCCTTTGGCATTGCACATGGCCACCATACCCGGCGTGCCGTAGAGCGGGTAGATTTCGTTGGTCTGGGGGTGCTCCTGGAGCGACTTGGTATAACGCTTGCGGGCATCGTTGAACAAGTCTCTGTCAACCAGGGAGGGCATTTTCGTGCCCGCATCGTTTATCACGATGGCTTTCAGCCCCCTGCTGCCCATCAATGCCCCGAGTCCGCCTCGGGCGCTGATGCGTCCTGGTACCTGGTCGTTGTCCAAGTGCACGATGCCGGCGGCAGCCATCTGCATCTCGCCGGCCGGACCGATGATGGCAAGGCCCACTTTGGGGCCGAAACGCACCATCAACTGCTCCGCTGTCGCGTGGACACCCAGGCCGGCTAGACCCTGCCCTGAGCCTGTCGAAGGGTCATCTGCCGGCTCCAGGCGCGCGTCGTCCTTGCTCAGGTACAGCAAGGAGCGAGCCTGAGGGTCCGTCGGTTGCCCCTCGATGATGAGGGCGTGGATGCCCAGCCAGGCCAGCTTGAGGGCAGTGGTGCCGCCGGCGTTGGCCTCCTTCACGCCACCGGTTAGCGGACTCTTGCCGCACACGGAGATGCGGTCGCAGCTCGACACCATGTGTCCGACAAGCGTGCCCGGCGCAAATATCAGCTTGTTGTGTGGGCCGAGGGGATCGCAGGTGGCCGGCACTTCATCAAGCAGGATTCTCGCTCCAAGCGCCCGGCCGCCTAGCCGCTCCCAGGTCTCAGGCACATCCTCAAATGTTATCTGGCTAGTTCGAACATCCACACGGCATATCTTTGACATTATGACAACCTTTCAGAGAAAGTAACCACTCAGCCTT
>JBHHXF010000752.1:0-2005 GCA_046756905.1 Anaerolineae bacterium
TGAAACGTGATGCGTAATATCCTACCGGGTTTGATGTTGCTGTTGGCCGTCGCCTGTGCTCCCCTTCCAACACCCATCACCCACACCGTCACCCCGACCCTGGCCCTGTCCCCCACGCCAGGCCGGGGGGAATCTGCCGGCGGAGGTTCTCCTGATGCGGGCAGGGATCAGGAGAACCCCCGGCCCGGTGGCACACTGGTCGTGGCTCTAGATGGCCCGGTAGGGAGCCTGGACCCGGACGATACCCACGACCGGGCGACCGCTATGGTCGTCCGCAATATGTTCGACGGGCTGACCGCTGTGCCCCCCGAGGGAGAAGTCGCCCTCGAGCTGGCATCCAGCCAGCGGAAGGTGGACGACCTCACCTGGGAGTTTGAATTGCGAGAAGGAGTGCACTTCCACAATGGCGACTCTCTCACTGCACAGGATGTCAAATTCACCTTCGATCGCATCATCCGCGAGGAGGATGTCGGCTATCCCGAATCCCGTCCATCACCGTGGCGAGAGTTCTTCTCGCCGCTGGCAGGCGTGGAGGTGGTAGACACGAAGACCGTGCGTTTTCACCTATCGGCCCCCTGGCCCTCTCTTTTGCAGGCCCTGGCCTACCAGCCTATCCTGCCCAGGGATTACTTCCGGGCAGCAGGCCCAGCCGGCTTCGAGGCGCAGCCGGTTGGGACTGGCCCCTTCCGCTTCGTGGAGCGGACGGCCGAGGGCGGCGTGACCCTGGCGCGCTTCGACGACTACTACGGCGGCGGGACTGACCGTCTATCGACAGGGCCGGCCCTGCTGGACAGGGTCATGTTTCGGGTGATACCAGACGAGGCCGAGCGAGTGGCCGCGCTCCAGGCCGGCGATGTGGACATCGTTCAGGCCCTGCCCAACAGCGCAGTACCGGAGATTCTGGGCTACGTTGACGTCAGCGCTCTTCCCGTCAGCGCGTGTGGCGGCATCTATACCTCGACGGGGGAAGAGGAAGCACCCGGGTTTGCGGTAGGCACCGCCCCCGGCCTGCGCTACTACTGGCTGGAAATGAACGTCACCCGTCCGCCCTTCGACGACGTGCGCGTGCGGCAGGCGCTCAACCACGCGATAAACATCAAGTGGGTGCTGCAGAACCAGACCCAGGCGGCCAGGGCAGAACCGCTGGCCGGGCCGTTGTCGCACCATAGCCCACTGGCTGACACGACTCTGACCTCCTACAACTACGACCCCGATCGAGCACGGGCGCTGCTGGCCGAGGCCGGCTATCAACCGGCCGACATCGCTTTCGTTCTCGACACCCTTGAGGAGGATGCCGCATACGCAGAGGCCGTGGCCGTTGAACTCCGACGTCTGGGCATAGACGTGACCGTGCAGACATGGACGGAGGCCACGTCGCTGGCTCCTCTGCTGCTCGCGGGGCAACGCACGGCCTACCTCGGTGGTTGGGACGACCTGATCTTTGATCGAACGGCTATCTTCGCTGCCAAGCTACGCACCGGCGGGCCAGGCAATTTCTCTGGCTACAGCAATCCCCGGGTGGACGAATTGATCGACGCCGGCCAGACAGAGATAGACGAAGGCAAACGCTACGCCATCTACGACGAGATTCAGCATATCCTGTGGGTAGAAGTGCCGGCGGTTTTCCTGTTCCAACCGATGGTCGTCGACAGTTGTTCGATTCAGGTACGCAACTGGATGCCCATGACCGATGGCCGCATCAGCCTGCGGGACGTGTGGCTGGCCGATGAGAGGTGACAGGGTGACAGGGCTCCGACCTTCTGTTGGGCGAAGGTCTCCGACCGAGCCCACCCGGCAGGCTCAGGAGACCTGGCCGATCAAAGGCCGCTCTTCCGTTGGGCGAAGGTCTCCGACCGGAGCCCACCCGGCAGGCTCAGGACGTCGCGTCTGACACTGTGAAACCCGTTGATGAACCTTGAGGGAATGATCCGGCAATAGCGCGTTACTTCTGAGCCGGCGCCCGCGCGGGCATGAAGTGCCCGTGCTACACAGCAGCGCCCGATGA
>JBHHXF010000753.1:0-2003 GCA_046756905.1 Anaerolineae bacterium
TTCAGACGAGGATAGCAACGGTGACCAAACCTCAACGCGACGTATGGAGTGCGTGGCTGTTGCATCGCCGCTTTGGCGGCAATGCTGACCAGATGAAAGCCGCGATGGAATACCTGTACCACGTGCGTGATAAAGTCCTCGAACACGCGAGGTTGAAGGATGGTGAAACCTTGCTCGATGTTGGCTGTGGTGATGGACTCATCGCCTTTGGAGCGCTTGAAATATCGGACTTGCCCAGAAAGTGAAAGCGGTATACCAACGCCTGCAGCCGCCTGGGAGTGATCCCATGCTCGATTTTGATGAACGGGACCTGATCGCCTTTGCAGAGCGTGCCGGCTTCCGGGAGATTCACCTTGAATTGCAGGTCCAGGTCAGGCCAAAGGATGGGCAGAGGAACTGGGATGCGATGTTGCGGACCGCCGGCAATCCCAGGATCCCCACTCTCGAAGAAGCCATGCAAGAAGCGTTATCGCCGGCTGAGAGGGACGCGTTTACTGCTTACCTGCGTCGGCTGGTGGAAGCCGGACAAGGAGTCACTCGCTCAGCAGTAGCCTACCTATGGGCTGTGAAGACCGGCTCTTGAGCGAGCAATGAATTGCCCGCCTGCTACTACGAAACCCGTTGAAAACGGGTTGCCGGTGCGGCAATCAGAGGGCAAGCAGTGCGTTTGCAACGCACTTCGCAGTAGCAGCCGGCGAATTCATTCGGCGGTCAGCTAAGTTGTAACAGTTAGTGGAGCAAGCGATAACTGGACAGTCAGATGGTTACTACGAGTTCCTCCGGGTTCCCACGAATTCCCATCTCTCGCCCTCTCATCGGCGAGGAAGAGAAAGCAGCGGTCCTTGAGGTGCTGGACTCTGGCCAACTGGCCCAGGGCCCCAGGGTACGCGAGTTCGAAGACCGCTTTGCAGCCTGGTGTGGCGTCGAACATGCGGTGGCGACGTCTTCCGGCACGGCGGCGCTCCACATCGCGCTGCTGGCCCACGGGATCGGACCCGGCGATGAGGTGATCACGCCGGCTTTCAGCTTCATCGCCTCGGCCAACTGCGCCCTATTTGTCGGCGCCCGGCCGGTCTTCGCCGACATCGAGCCGGAGTATTTCACCATCGATCCGTCCGACATCGCCAGTCGCATCACACCACGGACCCACGCCATCATTGCCGTGCACCTCTTCGGCCAGCCGTGCGACATGGACGCCATCGCCGAAATGGCTGGGGAGCACAATCTGGTCATCATCGAGGATGCGTGCCAGGCTCACGGCGCGCGGCTCCATGGCCGGCCTGTCGGCTCCTGGGGCACCGCCTGCTACTCCTTCTACCCGACCAAGAACATGACCACCGGCGAGGGCGGAATGATCACCGCCAACGACGCCGCGATCGCTGAGCGTGCGCGACTGATACGCGATCACGGCAGCCGACAGCGTTACGTCCACGAATCTCTGGGCTACAACCTGCGCATGACCGATCTCCAGGCGGCTATCGGGCTGGTGCAACTGGAGAAGCTGGAGGCATGGAACGCACAACGGCAGGCGAATGCCGCGAATCTGACTGACCGGCTGGCCGGCGTTGATGGGGTTGTGACGCCACGGATTCGGGCCGGCGCTACCCACGTGTTCCACCAGTACACCATCCGCGTTCGCGACCGGGACGCGGCGGTGAGCCGGCTGACCCATCAGGGCATCGGCGTAGGTGTCTACTACCCAACGCCCATCCACCAGCAGCCGCTGTATCGCCAACTCGGTTACGCCGACAGCCTTACGCAGGTTGGAGCAGCCAGCCGTGAAGTTCTCTCCCTCCCCGTCCATCCCTCTCTGACTGCGGCCGAGTTAAATTGCATTGTAGAGGCAGTGGCGTGTCTATGATCCGAGCTGCCGTCATCGGCGTGGGCGCCATGGGCAAGCACCACGCCCGCGTCTACAACGACCTGGACAATGTGGAGCTGGTTGCTGTGGCCGATCCGGACGAGGCCCGCCGGCTGGCCGTCGCACGCCGGTACAAAATCGC
>JBHHXF010000754.1:0-1993 GCA_046756905.1 Anaerolineae bacterium
TCGGCGATCAAGCGGCGTGAAACGTGAAACGTGATGCGTGAGCAAAAGCCCGTTTCCCGCATCCCGCATCCCGCATCCCGCATCCCGCGTCGCGTTTCACGTGCGCTGATTCGCCGCGCGCCGCTTCTGCTGTACGCGCTACCGATTGCCTTCCTGTCTGTCTTCTTTTTCTACCCCCTCTTAGAGATCTTCAAACTCAGCTTTGCACCTGAAGGTCAGCTCAGCTTTGGCGCTCTCGAGAGACTGGTCAGCAGTTCGTACTACCTGAAAACGCTGTGGTTCACCGTCTGGCAGGCTACGGTCTCCATGCTGCTGACCGTTCTGCTGGCGATGCCCGGAGCGTACGTGTTTGCGCGCTACCGCTTCCCTGGTAAATCGCTGATCCAGGCGCTGACCACCATTCCGTTCGTGCTGCCGAGCATCGTGGTAGCGGCGGCGTTCACGGCTCTTCTGGGGCCGCGCGGCTGGGTTAATACGGCGCTAATGATCCTGTTTGGTCTCGACCGCCCGCCGATCAATTTGCAATTCACCATCTGGATGATTTTGCTGGCCCACGTGTTTTACAATTACACGGTGGTGCTGCGGATTGTGGGCGGGTTCTGGGCCAACCTGTCGCCTCGGTTGGAAGAGGCGGCGGCCGTGTTGGGGGCCAGCCGCCGGCAAGTTTTCCGCGAGGTGACGCTGCCGCTGCTGCTGCCGGCCATCACTGCTGCCAGCCTGCTGGTGTTCATCTTCGATTTTACCAGCTTCGGTGTGATCCTGATCCTGGGCGGGCCACGCTACGCCACGCTGGAGGTGGAAATCTACCGCCAGGCGGTGAATCTGTTCAACCTGCCGGTGGCGGCCGCCCTGTCTCTGGCCCAGATCGTCTTCACGCTTAGCCTGATGTGGGTCTACACGCGGCTGCAGGCGCGTACAGCGGTACCGCTGGACCTGCAGGCCCGCCGGCAGCTCCAACGACCGCCGGCCACGCCCCGCGAGAAGTGGCTGGTGTGGGGCAACGTCGTCTTGATGCTGGGGCTGCTGCTGACGCCGCTGCTGGCGCTCGTCGCGCGCTCCTTTTCGATGGCCGGTGCTGGTTGGACATGGCAGTCGTACCGCGAGTTGTTCATCAATCGACGGGGGTCGATTTTGTTCGTGCCCCCGACGGAGGCAGTGCGCAATTCGGTGGGGTTTGCCGGCGCTACCACGCTGCTGGCTCTGCTGCTGGGGCTGATCGGAGCCTATTTGCTGGTCCGGCGGCATGGCCAGCCCTTCGACAGGCTCAGGACGGGGATCAGCTCCGTGCTGGACCCGATCTTCATGCTGCCACTGGGAACGTCGGCGGTGACGCTGGGTTTCGGGTTCATCATTGCGCTGGACGAGCCGCCGCTGAACCTGCGGACGTCACCGCTGCTGATTCCGCTGGCGCACACGTTGGTGGCGTTCCCGTTCGTGGTGCGGAGTGTGCTGCCGGCGTTGCGAGGCATCGACCCACAGTTGCGCGAGGCGGCGCGGGTGTTGGGGGCCGGCCCGTGGCGCGTGTGGCGCGAGATAGATCTGCCCATCGTGGGGCGGGCGCTGCTGGTGGGAGCGGTCTTCGCCTTCACCGTCTCCATGGGCGAGTTCGGCGCCACGGTCTTCATCGCCCGACCCCAGGTTCCGACGATGCCGGTCGCCATTTTCCGCTTCCTGGGCCAGCCCGGCGCCCTCAACTACGGTCAGGCCCTGGCCATGAGCACGCTGCTGATGGTGGTGGTGGCGGTGGGGTTTCTGGCGATTGAAAGGTTTCGGGCGGGGGGTGTTGGCGAGTTCTAGTTCGTAAGGGCGAGCGGTTGTAGGGGCGGGGCAAGTCGGAGAGCACGTTCTTTCGCGATTGGGATCTCACCCCGACATGCCTCGCAACGAAACGGAAGCAGGGGGCGTCGTATGTCACAACCACGCGCCCTTCACGCCGGATAAGGCGGTTCCAGAAATTAAACTATCCCAACTGCTCCCGCCGGATTGCCAAATC
>JBHHXF010000755.1:0-1985 GCA_046756905.1 Anaerolineae bacterium
CGATGCAGGCCGACGGCACGCTGGAGCAAATGAACAAGAAGTGGTTCGAGCCTGAATAGTCGTAAGGGCACCGCACGGGGAGGGACGCAAGGTCCCTCCCCGTTTATTATCCTCAACCAACTCTACTCTCTGGCAGTTGAACAGGAGGTGATGCCGCTCTGGCCGTTGGCGAAGCAGTAGCAAGACGAGAGTCAAAGACCGCACCCTGGACTCGAGCTCTGGAACGCATGCCATGGTGGGCTCTGGCCGTAGTTCTGATTGGCCTCTTCATTGGTTACTCTATCCTTAACTCGGAAACCTACCAGGACACCTTCTTCTTCCTGGCCGAGGGACTCAAGCTCACGATCTTGCTGACGGTCGTGTCATTTGCTATTGCCCTCTTGCTGGGTTTGATAACCGGGTTTGGACGCGTTTCAGACAACGTCATCGTCTACAATGTAGCCACCTTCTATGTCGAGGTCGTGCGGGGCATCCCTATGCTCGTCCAACTGCTCTACGTTGCCTTCGTGGTGGTCCCATTCGCGGTTTCAGCGATGAATGGAATCGGAACCACGATTGTGCAGCACACGTCTATCCCAGCCCTGGTGTCAGCCGGCCAGTTGCTAGAGGAACTCAACATCCAGAGAGTGAGCATGTTGTTTCGGGCGATCGTCGGCCTGTCGCTGGGTTACGGGGCTTACGAGGCGGAAGTCTTTCGGGCCGGCATCGAGTCCATTGAGCGCGGTCAGATGGAAGCAGCACGCTCGCTTGGTATGACGTATTGGCAGGCCATGCGCTATATCATTCTGCCCCAGGCCATCCGACGGGTGTTGCCGCCACTGGGGAACGATTTCATCTCAATGCTGAAGGACTCATCACTGGTATCTGCGTTGGCCGTGCGGGAACTCACTCAGTTGGCCAAACTGAACCGCGCTCGAACGTTTCGAACCTTCGAAACCTACAACACTGTCACGTTCCTGTACCTGGCGATGACCCTGTTGCTCTCCATCGGCGTCAAGTTTCTGGAACGGAGAATGTCAGGCGAAAAATGACACAGGAAGCGATTGTTCAGATTCACAACGTATCTAAGTCTTTCGATACCGTGCAAGCGTTGCGCAATGTTAGTGCTCACGTCGATCAAGGCGAGGTGTTGGTGGTCATCGGCCCGAGTGGGTCGGGCAAGAGCACCCTCCTCCGCTGCGTGAACGGACTGGAAAAGGCTGACTCAGGCAGGATCGTCATTGATGGGGTTGACATTACGGATCATAGGACAAACATCAATGAAGTGCGGGCTGAAGTCGGCATGGTATTCCAGTTGTTTAACCTTTTTCCACACCTGACGACCTTGCAGAATGTCACCCTGGCCCAAAAGGTGGTCCGCAAGCGCCGGAAGGAGGAGGCGCAGGAGATCGCCCTAGAACTGCTGGCCAAGGTAGGAATTCCCGAGAAAGCGGACAACTACCCGTCACAACTGTCGGGGGGGCAGCAACAGCGGGTTGCCATCGCCCGCGCCCTGGCCATGAATCCGAAGATAATGTTGTTCGACGAGCCGACTTCGGCGCTGGACCCGGAGATGATCACCGAGGTGCTGGACGTAATGCTCGACCTGGCGCGGGAGGGCATGACCATGATGGTGGTCTCCCACGAGATGGGGTTTGTCCGCGCCGCGGCCGACCGCATCATGTTCATGGATGAGGGACAGGTCGTGGAAGAGGGTACATCGAGGCAGTTCTTCGAAGCTGCGGAACACCAGCGAACCAAACAGTTTCTCAGCAAGATTCTGCACTGATGAGCGTACGGCGCATTTTGGCCTGAGTCGCGGCTGCCCTATGATGGGCGAAGGTCTCCTGACCGAGCCCTTTTCGCCTCGGTCAGGAGACCTTCGGCGATCAAAGTCGCGGCTGCCCTTTTTGACTCGGTATCTCCTCTGTAGTATAATCGATACCGAGCCGGTAGCTCAGCCAGGCAGAGCAACGGACTTTTAATCCGTTGGCCGCGGGTTCGAA
>JBHHXF010000756.1:0-1985 GCA_046756905.1 Anaerolineae bacterium
CAAACTCGACGCCACTCCGCTTCACTGCGTGGCTTACTACAAACCGGCTCCTCGATGCCACTCCGCTCCGCTGCGTGGCTTACTACAAACCGGCTCGTCCGGGCCGCGACCATCCAACGCCAATCTGAGTCTCACCTGGGTGCCTTGCCCCGGCGCCGACTCAATCTCGAGTTGGCCACCGATGCTCTGCGCGCGCTCCCGAATGTCAATGAGCCCCAGGCTCGTCCTGTGCGAAGCTTCGATCTCGCCCTGCTCGAAACCCGTGCCATCGTCGCGCACCGTCACCTGCACCTGAGCCGGCGCGAACTCGATGCGTACTCGGACGGACGAAGCCTGGGCGTGCTTGGCGACGTTCTGCAATGCCTCCTGAACGATCCGGTAGATGCCCATTTCCTGATCGTCCGGCAAGCGAATGGGCGCGCCAATGACTTCCAGGGAGCAAGGAACTTCGCCGTGTTGGTGATAGTCCTGGATGTAGTGTTGTAGCGCCGGCGCCAGCCCCAGATGATCAAGAATATGCGGCCTCAAATCGAAGATGGCCCGCCGCATCTCGGCCACGCTTTCGTTCAGCAGCCTCTGCGCATCCTGCAGGCACGCTGTGGCCTGCGCCGGGTCGGCCGCCAGAACTGCCTGAGCGGTCTGCACCTGAAACAGCGCGCCGACGAGCAACTGGGTGACGCCGTCGTGGATGTCCATGGCAATGCGCCGGCGGTCTTCCTCCTGAACGTGCACGGTATGGGCGAGCAACCGCTGTAATTCGGCTGCTTTGTGGCTAATTTCTTCCTTGGCTTCCGCTAAATCGGTGACATTCTGCGCCAGGCTGTGTGACATGAGATTAAATGCATCGGCCAGCTTCTCCAGCTCGTCGCGGGTTCGGACATGGACCTGTTGATTCAAATCGCCGCGAGCGATATCCCGCGCTGCGGTCGTGAGTTGGTCGAGAGGTCGCGTAATGGTGCGGGCGGAGAAGAGGGAGATGGCCACGGCCAGGAGAGTCACCACCCCGAGAGCAGCCAGGCCGCGCAGCCAGGTGCCTTGCACCAACGAGCCAACGCTACTTGCGGAGTGAGCAACGACGACGGGCCAGCCGGTCCGGTGCATTGGCCGATAGGCAGCCAGCCACGTCTGCTGGTCCTGGGGATTCATGTATTTCAAAGTGCCGGCCTGACCCTGCAGCGCGGCCGCTACGGGAGGCAAATCGGCCAGGCTGGTTTCCTGATACACATTGTGGTAGTTGGGATGAACCAGCACCAGGCCGCGCCGGTCGGTCACGATGACTGTGGCCCGTTGGGCGGCATCAATGTTGGCCAGGGCTTCCTGCAATCGCTTCAGGGATATGTCCGCGCCTAGTGCGCCGACGAGACGCCCGGCGTCATCGCGCAAGGGAACCACGACGCTGACTGCCACCTCCCCCGTAGAGCGGGAGATGCGCCGCCCGGATATGGCGGTCCGGCCAGAGGTCATCACGTAGTGAAATTCATCCATCCCGGCGAGGCTACGCGGGTCCTCACCGCGCCAGATCACAGCGGCGAACACCCGGCCATCCTCGTGTGCGGCGAACAGGTTGAGGAAGCTGGGCTGTTGGGGCAAGGTGTCGATGAACAGGCTGTTGGTGCGCACCGGGTCTCTAGCCTTGAGAGCGGGGAACTGTGCCAGGGTGTTGAGCAGCCGCTCGCTATCTTCGATGAATGTATCCACGTGCGAGCCAAGAATGTCGGCGGCGGCGAAGCTGCTGTCCAGGATTTGACTTCTGGTATAGGAGACGTTCTGCTGGACGAGGAGGTAGGCCAGGATAACCACGGGGGCGATGACGGCCGCGGAGAAGGCCAGGAGTTTGCGCCGGACGTTCCAAACCCAGATAGTACGCATGGCTAGGCTCCGCAGCTTTGCGCTTCTAGAAGAGCCCAACCACGCGACCATCCTCGTCGATGTCCACGTTCATGTAGGCCGGCGTGGCCGGCAGACCGGGCATGGTTTTCATCTCG
>JBHHXF010000757.1:0-1982 GCA_046756905.1 Anaerolineae bacterium
TACCTGGTGGACAACGCCGGCGGGTTCATCTTCTATGCCGAGGAGATCACTACCGCCGACCCCCATCTGACCGACGATCAGGTGAATGCGCTGATCGGGGAGGCACCGGGCACGCCGCTGCCGGCCGGCAAGACTAAGTGGCAAATCGTGATGGAGACGCTCAACGACGAATTGGGACCAATCCCGTTTGCCTACGGGCCGTGGACGGACGGCCAGGACCCGGCAACGGCCCAGATCACCACCGCCAATTTCGAGGTGGTCGAGCCGGCGATGCAGCCATCAGCGAACACACCGACGCCGACACCGACGGTGACCCTCTCGCCAGGCCCTACGGCCACTGCGACGGCAACGGCAACCGTCTCGCCCACGCCAGAGCTTGATATCTACCTCTATCTGCCGCTGTTGCGCAGGAGCGAGTAACCATGAAAATCAAATATGAGATTTTCGATTTTCATGGTATAATATTGCCATGATGATTCCAAGACCCACGCTCCGTCACCGAATTCAATCCGCGCTGCAGCGTAGTCGCGTAGTCATCCTGGTCGGACCCAGACAGTGCGGCAAGACTACCCTGGCCCGCACCTTCGTGTCGCCGGAATCGCTCAACTATTTCGACCTGGAAGATCCCGTGAACCTGGCGCGGCTGGACCAACCCATGACCGCCCTGCGCGACCTGCAAGGTCTGGTCGTGATCGACGAAGTGCAGCGCCGGCCCGATCTCTTCCCCGTGCTACGCGTGCTGGTGGACCGAGATCCGCTGCCGGCTCAGTTTTTGGTTTTAGGCAGCGCCTCGCCCGATCTCCTGCGTCAGTCCTCTGAATCTCTGGCCGGACGCCTGGAAACAGTGACCATGGGCGGCTTTCACCTGGCCGAAGTAGGGATCGAGCGCCAGGTTCAGCACTGGCTGCGGGGCGGCTTTCCCCTCTCTTTTCTGGCTTCCTCCGACAAGGACAGCGCAATCTGGCGCAAACACTTCATTCAGACCTTCCTGGAGCGGGACCTGCCTCAACTCGGCATCAATATCCCAGCCTACACCTTGCTGCGTTTCTGGACCATGCTGGCCCACTTTCATGGCCAGGTATGGAATGGGGCCGAACTGGCTCGCTCCCTGGGTGTTTCCCAGCCGACGGTGCGCCGTTATCTCGACATCCTCACCGGCGTCTTCATGATTCGTCAGCTTCAGCCCTGGTACGCCAATCTGAAGAAGCGGCAGATCAAGTCTCCCAAGATCTATTTTCGGGATTCCGGCTTGCTGCACCAGTTGTTGGGTATCCGCACGGAACGCGGCCTGATGACCCATCCCAAAGTAGGTGCATCCTGGGAAGGCTACATGATCGAAGAGGTTCTGAGCGCCGTGGCGCCGGATGAGGCCTATTTCTGGGGCACCCACGGTGGGGCCGAGCTGGACCTGCTGATCTTCAAAGATGGGCGGCGTTTGGGCGTTGAGTGCAAACGGGTTGACGCTCCCCGGCTGACCCGCTCCATGCACATCGCACTTGACGATCTGGCTTTGGATCATCTGACGGTTGTCTACCCAGGCACGCTGGCCTATCCGCTGGCGGAGCGTGTGACAGTTGTGCCCCTGACGACACTTGCCCAGAACAGCAGCGCCCTCTTCCCAACAGAGGTTTCATGATCATCCCTGGCAACCGTCTTACCTCCGCCGACGCCGGAGCTCGACATCTACGTCTACCTGCCGTTGCTACGCCGGAGCGACTGAGATCGATCGCCCATCTGAGCAGGGGAGCCGAGGAGCATTTGGAGGAGAAGCTACTCTCGCAGTGTCAGACGGGCAATGAACTGCCCGTCGTGATGGGCTGAGCAATTACGTCCCCCTACTGGAAATTCAGACCGGCCTTCGTTCATACACATAGAGATGAGGCTATTACTCGGCCTGCTCGGCCCCTCGGGCTGAGACCTTCGGGCCGAGCCTCAGAACGAAGCCTCGGGACGAAGCCTGGATTGTCAAGTCCAGGCCAAAG
>JBHHXF010000758.1:0-1969 GCA_046756905.1 Anaerolineae bacterium
CCGCATGGCCACCAAAGAGGATCTGGACATTCGTCTGGACGGGCTGGAAAAGCAGCTAAGCATCTTACGGATTGCCTTCTTTGCTATCACTACCCTTATCGCCGGCCTGCAAACGGCCATTCTGATCAAGATGCTGTTCCCCTGAGGGTGACCGCACACATGTGAGTTGTCAATCATGGATGACCCAGGAAAGCAGCTTGACAGAATGCAGAACATGCTGCTCCTCGTTTTGAGCATGGTCGTGATAGTCCTGCAAATCATCATTCTGGTCAAGGTGTACTGCCGTTGAGTGACCACCTACCTGGTATGCAACACGTGATCTGCACCATGCTTCACCGGGAACTCTCTTGTTGTTTTTGAATGTCCCTACCCCACGAGACAACTCGCCCCATCGACCGCGTCGCAAAACGTCCGGCGTTCCCCCTCCAAATCTCAGAGCGCCGAACGCTACTCATCGCCGTTGATCTGCTCCTGGTCAACTTCTCTGTGCTGGTGGCCCTTGCTCTGTGGACCTGGCGCTCCTCCGACGTCATGTCAACCCGCTTCGTCCTGTCACAGGCCCATTGGTTCATCCTGCTGACGGGGCTGTGGCTGATTGTGGCGACCATCACCAACCTGTACGATCTCGGCATTGCCATGGATCCCATGACCAGCCTGCACAGCCTGGTGTGGGCCATGGGCCTGAGCCTGCTCATCTACGTGTTCATCTACTTTGCCTCACCGCGCGGTGCGCTGCCCCGGCTCTTCATGTTGTATTTCACCGTGCTGGCCTTCGCGTCGTTGACCGCCTGGCGGCTCACCTACAGCCTGGTGTTCCACCGCGGCGCGTTCCAGCGGCGCACGCTGGTGGTCGGCGCCGGCTGGGCCGGCATAGCCATCGCCGAAGCCATCCGCGAAAACCTCAATGCCGGCTACCAGCTCGTCGGCTTCATCGACGACGACCCGGCCAAACAGCGCCGCGTGATTCACGGCCTCCCGGTGCTTGGCTCGCGTGACGATATGTGGGAACTTATCGACGGTCGTGGCGTCTCCGATATTATCCTGGCGATTACCGGCGAAATGCACGCCGATCTGATCCACACGCTCATGACGTTTCAGGAGCACGGGGTCCGCGTCATCCCCATGGCACAACTGTACGAAGAACTGACCGGTCGCATCGCGGTGGAGCATGTGGGTAGTCACTGGCACATCATGCTACCCCTGGATCACCCGGGCACGGGAAACATTTATCCGGGCCTCAAGCGGGCCTTCGATGTCCTGGTTGCCACGGCCGGCCTGGTCGTTCTGGCGGTGATGCTGCCCTTCATTGCCGTCGCGCTGTACCTGGACTCCCCCGGCCCCCTGTTCTACACCCAGGAGCGCATTGGCAAGGGCGGGAAGCCGTTTCGCATCCTGAAGCTCCGGAGCATGGTTCCCGACGCGGAGAAAAACGGCGCGGTCTGGGCGGAGGAAGATGACCCCCGTGTCACCCGAGTTGGCCGGTTTCTGCGCCGGGCCAGCCTGGATGAGCTGCCTCAACTCCTCAACGTTTTGCGGGGGGAAATGAGCATCGTTGGGCCACGTCCCGAGCGTCCGATCTTCGCAAATCGACTGGCTGAGGAGATCCCCATCTATCGGTTGCGCCACGCCGTCAAGCCGGGCATGGCCGGCTGGGCCCTCATCCACTACGGCTACAGCAGCTCCGTGGAGGATGCGCTGGTCAAACTGCAATACGATCTCTACTACATCAAACATCAATCGATCTTCCTCGATGTCGTGATCCTGCTCCGCACCTTCGGTCGGGTGCTCGCCCTGGCCGGCCGATAGCAGTCGTTCCTTCCGTTCGGCAAGGTCTCCCTTCGGGCTGAGCCTCAGGACGAAGCCTGACCGCTGCCGCATAGGGCATCGGTCGGGAGACCTCGCCCAACATCCGCCTCCGTTCGGCAAGGTCTCCCTTCGGGCTGAGCCTCAGGACGAAGCCTGACCGCTG
>JBHHXF010000759.1:0-1968 GCA_046756905.1 Anaerolineae bacterium
ATATGCGCGTTCTGATTACTGGCGGTGCCGGGTTTCTGGGGTCGGCGTTGGCGAATCACCTGGTGAGCGAGGGACATCACGTGCGCGTGATTGACGATCTGAGCGCCGGCGATCCTTCGGCGCTAAACGGGCGAGTCCTACTCACGCGGGGTGATGTGCGGGACATTCCGAAGCTGTGGACTGTTCTGCGGGACATTGATGTAGTCTATCATCTGGCGGCGCGGGTGTCCGTACCGGAGTCGATCCTTTACCCGGTGGAGTATAACGCAGTGAACACCGGCGGGACGGTCGGTCTGATGACGGCCATGCGCGATGCCGGCGTCGGGCGAGTGGTAATGGCCTCGTCAGCGACGATCTACGGCGAGCAGCCGGCGCAGCCCACGCGCGAGACAGCCGAACCGCATCCACCGAACCCCTACGCTGTCAGCAAACTGGCAGCGGAGCACTACGTGCGGGCCATCGGCGGGCTTTACGAGATCGAGACGGTGATTCTGCGCATCTTCAACGCCTATGGCCCCGGCCAGGCCACGCCGCCGGCCCATGCCCCGGTGATCCCCAAGTTCATCAAACGAGCGTTGAGCGGCGAATCCGTCGTGGTCTGGGGTGACGGCGAGCAAACCCGCGATTACATCCACGTGGACGATGTGATCATGGCGCTGGCCGCCGCCGGCGAGGCCGAGATAGCAGATGGCACGATCATCAATGTGGGCTGTGGGCAGGAAGTCAGCGTTAACGAACTCACCCGGAAGATCGGTGCAGCCGCAAAGGTGGAGATCTACCCCCTTTACAACGAAACCCAATCCGGCGGTATACGCCGCTCCGTCGCCGACATCACGCGCGCCGGCGAGTTGCTGGGTTGGGAGCCGCAGGTGTCTCTCGACGAAGGCTTGCAACGGCTCGTCATGCACTTTCAACAGCGGATTTGCAGCGTGGCATAAAAGTGCTTAAAGGCCACTATGTGGTCCGAAAGCACAGACAGGTCAATCAAATCACGTGAAGGCAGCAACAGAGGCGAACGATGTCACCCAATCTGTACGTAAGGAAGATCGGAGAGGACTACTTCGTGGCCAGAGCCAGGGAGGGGAGTGACGATGTGGCGTTCACCTGGATGCTGACCGCGCCCGGGCAAGCCACCACGAAGAGAGAGTTGGCCCATGAGATAGGCTTCTTGGATAGTCACAACTCATCATCCGCCAGCCGTTCCAGAAACTGTTGGACGCTTAACACAGCGACATCGTGCGCCTCCATTTGAGCCATCAAATCCTGATCGCGCTTGATGTCATCATCTCGACTGACGAGATACTTCGCGTGCCCCAGCAATGCAGTCTCCAGAATCAAGTCATCGTCCGGATCGCGACACACCTGCAAGTCTCCAGTCGGTATCACCCTGGTGGCATGCACGGCCAACAAGTGGAGGAATTCGGCAATCTCATCCGCATCCAACCGGTACTTGTCCCGGATGCGAGGGCGGGAGAGTACATCGGCCAACTCATCCAACAAGGGCATGGACACGACAACCTGGAACCGGTTATCGACCCAGGCGTCTTTCAACCTGGCCGGATGCCCGTGCGGGTTAATGAACGCCGAGACCCATACGTTGGTATCAAGTAGCACCACGACGGGCATGGCGCAACTCCCGGACTTCGATGGCCGCGGCAGTGATGTCCGCTTCGATCTCCTCTGACGCGAACCGGGCAGTGCGTGCGTGCACCCGGGCAATCAGAGCCTCAAAAGCCTCGCGCCACGTCCGCTCTTCGCGACCAAGGTGCTCGCGCAACACAGTCTCCGCCAGTTGATCCGGCGATGTCTGCGCCTGTTGTGCCCCCTGACGCAATAGATCATACACTTGCTGGGAAATGGAAATGGTGTGCGTTGTCATTGCTTGATCCTCCCTGACGATGTCGTACTGTCGAAATTGTATCACATCTGGCTGCTAGACACAAGACCAGGTTAATCAATAGCCAGACC
>JBHHXF010000760.1:0-1967 GCA_046756905.1 Anaerolineae bacterium
GCGTGCCCATCAAGGACGGGGAGCGGGTGGTGGCCGGCATCAACGTGGAGAGCGATCGCCCCTACGCCTTCGACGAAGCGGACGTGGCCGCCCTGGAGGCCCTGGCCGACGAGCTGGCCGTGGCCCTGCGCAACGCGCAGCTCTTCGAAGAAACGCGGCAGAAGTCCGAGCACCTGGCCGTCATCAACCGCCTGGACCGGGTCATCAGTTCCAGCCTACAGATCAACGAGGTGTACGAGGTCTTCGTGGAGGAGGTGGCCAAGCTCATCTCCTTCGACCGCACGAGCATCGCCTTGCTAGATGAGACGGGGGAGCATTGGGAGGTGACAGCTCTGTGGACCCGGGCCGAGCCCTACTTGCGGATCGGGGCACGGAGGCCGGTGAAGGACACGCTGATGGAAGTGTTGCTGGCCGAGTGGCAACCCTGGATCGAGGGGGACGTGGGGGAGAAAGGAGAGTGGTTGGAGAACGAGATACTGCGCCGGGAAGGGGTGCGTTCCCGGCTCCTGCTGCCGCTGATCGCCAAGGGGCGGATGCTGGGAATGCTTAACTTTGGCAGCTACCAACCCCACACCTACTCCGAGCGCGACCTGGCGGTGCTGGAGCCCATTGCCGATCAGATGGCCATTGCTCTCGAGAACTCTCGTCTCTACCAGGCCATGGGCCGGCGTCTGGCGGAACTGGGCGCGCTGTTCGAGGTGTCCGGTGCCCTGAGCGGGGCGGCCACGGCGGAGGAGATGCTGCCCGTCATCCTGGAGAAGACACTGGAGGTCGTGGCCGCGGAGTCGGGCGCGATCTTTCTGGTAGACCAGGCGACAGGTGAGATGGTCGTCCCCGTCGCTCAGGGGCCGATGGAGGCGGTGCTGGTGGGCCGCAGGTTCCCGCTGGCCAGCACCGTGGCCGAGGCGATGCTGCACACAGGAGAACCGGCCGTCTCCCCCGACGTGGCGACTGACCACCCCCGTATGCCAGAGAAGATGCGGGCCATGCTGCGAGGGGGCGAGAGCGGCGTCAGCCTTCCTCTGCGGGCTGCGGGTGTCCCGGTGGGCGTGATGGCCGTGAGCTGGCTGGGACATCACACCATGACCGACGACGAACTACGCCTCCTGACGGCCATCGCCGACATGGCCGCCGGCGCCATCCACCGCGCCAGCCTGCATGACAAGACTGTCGGGCAAGCCCAAGAACTCGAGCGGCTCGTGGCCGAACTGGAGAATACCTACGATGCCACGCTCACTGCCCTCTCCGCCGCGTTGGATGCCCGCGACCACGAGACAGAAGGGCACTCGCGCCGCGTCATGCAACTGGCCGTAACCATCGCCCGCGCCATGGGGCTCCCCGAATCCGAGATAGAGGCGCTTATGCGCGGGGCGCTGCTGCATGACATCGGCAAGATCGGCGTGCCCGACAGGATCCTGAGCAAGCCTGGCTCACTCACTGATGAGGAACGCGCCGAGATGCAGCGCCACAACCAGATCGGCTACGACATGCTTAGGGACATCGAGTTCCTCGCGCCAACCCTGCCAGTCGTGTTGTGCCATCACGAGCGCTGGGACGGCAGGGGGTACCCAGAGGGGCTGCGGGGCGTGGACATCCCGCTGATCGTCCGCATTTTCGCCGTGGCTGACGCCTACGACGCGATGACCTCCAACCGGCCCTATCGCCGGGCCATGTCGCATGCTGAAGCTGTCGCTGAAATCCAACGGGAAGCCGGCAAGCAGTTTGACCCGCAGGTGGTAGAGGTGTTCCTCCAAGTTCTTAGATCTGCCAACGGGCAGGTGTGAGGCAGACTATGGAATTACGCAAACTCGAGTGTGAAAACTGTGGTGCATCCATTGCGTGGGATGGCACATACGGTAAGGCGGTGCGGTGCCCTTACTGCGGCACCACCTTTGTGCCGGCGGCCACCGAAATGCAAGACATCTGGCTGATGACCGATCCGGTGGCCCGTGCGCGCTATGAGTTCA
>JBHHXF010000761.1:0-1953 GCA_046756905.1 Anaerolineae bacterium
GTGTTGTGCCCGCTCACAGCCGGGTTCTGGCCATGGACGATGAGACCCCTGATCTCCTCGTCCCGCATCGCCACGGTCATTGGCAAGGTTGAGTGATTGCCAGTGATCTTGGGTAGCAGGTCGTACCTGAAGTCGTTCTCCGGTGTGGCTGCGTCGCCATACCAGGCCTTGAGCAGGCTTATGACGTATTTGGGTGTGTGGACCCACCAGCCGGTCGACTTGGTTTCGGTTTGGATGTAGTCCTGGAGGGTGGCGTGGTTTTTGCGAGCGTCCGGCATGCTCAGGTAGCCCGGCAGGATGTGATACAGCGTTGGGATGTCCGTCGCGCCCTGGACGCTGGCGTGGCCGCGCATGGCCATGATCCCGCCGCCAGGCCGGCCCATATTACCCAGCAGAAGTTGGAGCACGCCGCCGGTCCGAATGGTCTGCACACCGACGGTGTGCTGGGTCCAGCCCATGCCGTAGCAGAAGGCCGTTGTACGGTCGGGGCCGGAGTTCTCGGCCAACTCTTGAGCGACCCGCAGGAACAGGTCCTGGGGAATGCCCGTTATTTCAGCAACCTTCTCCGGCGTGTACCGGCGATAGTGCTTCTTCAGGATGTTGAGCACGCAGTTGGGATCGTCGAGGGACAGGTCCTGCAGCGGCGCGCCGGTTTTGGGGTCAGTCTGGTATTGCCAGGTTGTGGTGTCATATCTGCGGGCCTCGGGATCGAATCCGGAGAACAGGCCGTCCAGGTCTTCGGTGTCCTGAAAGTCCGGGTGGATGAGGAATGCAGCGTTTGTGTAGGTGACTACGTAGTCCTTGAAGTAGAGTTCGTTTTCCAGGATGTGGTGGATCAGCCCACCCAGCCAGACGATGTCCGTGCCGGCGCGGATGGGCACGTGGATGTCCGCTACCGCCGAGGTGCGAGTGAAGCGCGGGTCCACGTGGACGATGGTAGCGCCCCGCTCTTTGGCTTTCATCACAAAACGGAAGCCGACCGGGTGGCACTCGGCCATATCGGACCCTTCGATGACGATGCAATCAGCGTTTTGCAGGTCCTGCTGGAAGGTGGTAGCGCCGCCGCGACCAAAGCTGGTGCCCAGACCGGGCACGGTGGAGCTGTGTCATATACGGGCCTGGTTTTCCATCCAGACCACGCCCAGCCCCCCCGTGAACAGTTTCTTGATGAGGTAGTTCTCTTCGTTGTCCAGGGTGGCGCCGCCCAGAACCGCCAGGTTGCTGACCTGGTTGATTACCAGGCCATCACCTTGATCCTGCTCAGTGTGAGCTTCCCGCTGGTGGACGAACCCCGCGTCGCGCGTTTCTTTGATTCGCTCGGCGATGCGGTCCATTGCCCACTCCAGGGGCCGGCGCTCCCACTGGGTGCTGAAGGGCGCGCGGTAGAGGACGGTGGTGATGCGGTCGGGGTTGACGGTGAGTTGGTAGGTGGCGGCGCCTTTGGGGCACAGAGCGCCGGCGTTGATAGGGCTGTCGGGGTTGCCCTCGATGTCGATGATCTGGCCATTCTGGGAATAGATCAGCGTGCTGCACCCGATGGCACAGTAGGGGCACACACTGAGGGTTACTTTGGCGTCACGGGTGCGGGGTTGGATCTGGCGGGTTTGCTGGCTGATGGCCTCTTCGCCCATGCCCAATTCGGCGATCTCGTGGGAGAGAGGCCGGCCGCTTTCGATGAGGTCGGTGACCTGGCGCGCGACTGGCCACCCACGTACGCGGTCGAGCAAGGATTTGCCGGTCGATTTGATCATGAGGGAGACTCCTGTTGGCTTTTCGTGAGCTACACCGTGAAACGGGATACGGGATACGGGATGCGGGATGCGGGATACGGGAATCAAGTCTCAGTAGATCCAAACTTGAGTTCGTAGTAACGACTTTAGTCGTTGTTTCTCCCCGAACGACTGATGAACCTTGAGAAAATAATTCGGGTACGGGCGACTCGGCTCCGGCCGG
>JBHHXF010000762.1:0-1952 GCA_046756905.1 Anaerolineae bacterium
ATGACAGATTTCTATCACGCAACGCTGCGCTGGCTTTATGATTACGCGGCTCAGGGCGTGTTCGCGACAGATGCCGAATTGACCATCCGCGCCTGGAACCGCTGGCTGGAATTACACAGCGGACAGACCGCCGCGGATATGATCGGGCGCAACCTGTTTGAGGCCTACCCTGAACTGGTCACGCGCCGCCTGGATCAGGTTTATGAGCGCGCTCTGGCCGGCCAGTCCGTGGTGCTGTCGCAGCGCTTCCACCGCTATTTGCTCCCCATGCCGCCCGGTAACAGCAGTACTACGTTTGCGCACATGCAGCAGAGCGCGCGGATCGCGCCGCTGATGGATGGGGAACGTGTTGTCGGAACGATCAGCGTGATCGACGACGTCACCGACCGCGCAGCGCGCGAGGATGAACTGAAACGCCAGATTGCCGTGCAGGATGCGCTGCACGAAATCGATCGCGCCATCCTGACGCTGGACCTGCACGAGTGTTTGCAGCGCCTGGTCGATAAGACCGCCACGCTGGTGGGTGCACCGATTGCGGCGGTGGTGCTGCGCGACAATGGGGCTTTGAGCGTGGGGGCGTGCGCCGGCGAAGCGTGTGTCGGCCGCAAAACGTGCCAGGTGCTGCTGGAGGTGGACCCGGATGCCAGCCTGGCCGCGCGGGTGATACGTTCGGGCCAGGCGATCTTGCTGGAGGATGTGGACGCGGTCGCTACCCAGACCACAATGCGGCCCCTTGGTTCAGACAGCCGCTGTGTGGCCGCCGCGCCCCTCGTCGTAGGGAAGGACATTATCGGTGCACTGGTGATTGAGTCGCCGCGCGTGAATGCCTTCAGCGAAACGGAACACGCGCTGGTCATCGGCTTGGCCACGCAGGCGGCCATCGCCATTCAAAACGCGCGGCTGTTCGAGGCCGAGCAGCGCCGGCGGCAGGCGGCGGCCACGCTCCTGGACACCAGCCAGATCGCCAGTTCCTCCCTGGAACTCGATCAGGTACTCAAGCATATCTGCCGGCAGACAGCCGCCGTCTGTCAGGCCCGTCGCTGCTCGATCTTCCTGCTCGACGGAGCGGGCACACATCTCGTGCCGGAAATGTCCCAGTTTGCCGACGGCCACACAGATTCTGAGCTGTGGGCAGCCTTCAAAGCCCTTCGCGTTCCGGTCGACTCGATCGCATTGATCAGCCAGACCATCCATCAGGCTCGCCCCCGGCTTCTGGAGGATCCCGCGCGCACAGGTATCCTTCCCCCCACCTGGACCGAGCCGTTTGGCGCGCAGCGAATCCTTTTCGTGCCGCTCGTCAGCCATGATCGGGCGGTCGGCGTGATGACGCTGGACCAGGCCGATGCCCAGCCCGTTTTCACACCCGAACAGATTGATCTGGCGTGCACCATCGGCGCGCAGGTAGCAGTTAGTGTCGAGAACGCCCGGTTGTATGCCAGAGTGCAAAAGCTGGCCATCACCGATAGTCTCACCGGCCTGTACAACCGGCGTGGCCTGTTTGAGTTTGGCCGGCGCGAGGTGGAGCGCGCGCGGCGCTTTGGCCGGCCCTTGGCCGCGATTATGTTCGACCTGGATCATTTCAAGCGCGTGAACGACACCTATGGCCACGCCACCGGCGACCAGGTACTGGCCGGCCTGGCTGCCCGATGCCGGCAGGCGTTGCGCGAGGTCGATCTGCTGGGGCGCTACGGCGGCGAGGAATTTGCGGTGTTGTTGCCCGAAATCGAGTTGGCGGATGCCGGCCAGGTGGCGGAACGGCTGCGCCAGAGCACTGCCCAGGCCCCCTTCGCCACTGACCAGGGACTCATGGAGATCACGATCAGCCTGGGCGTGGCACCCCTGGACGACGAGTGCGCAGACCTGGAAGCCTTGCTCCAACGGGCCGACCAGGCGCTGTACGCTGCTAAAGAGGCCGGCCGAAACAAGGTGTGTCGATTTGAGATTTGAGATTT
>JBHHXF010000763.1:0-1946 GCA_046756905.1 Anaerolineae bacterium
CGACGCAGTGTCGCCGGCCGTGCCGGTGATGGTGATGCGCCCGGTGGCGGTGATCGCACTGCCGTCAGCCACGCTGGTGAAGCTTGCCGTGGGAGGTGTGGCGTCTAAGGTGACGCGAACACTGCCCGGCGTCCGGCCGACCAGCCCGCTGTTGAGCCGGAAGTCCCAACTGTTCGCACCGCTGGGCCATTGGCCGATCTCAGCCCGATCATCCCCGGTGAAATCGGCCACCCACCGACTGGCGCTCGTGGGGTCGGCGAAGCTGCCCAGATAGTTGGACACGCCCTTGAAGTGCAGGCTGCTATCCTGCGCCACTTGTGAGAGTTGGATGTCCCAGCCGCCCTGGCCGTCGTTGAGGGTGCTGTTCCAGCCAGCCACGTCGGTGTCACCATCGCCATCGAAGTCAGCCACCATCATCTGGCCCGCATCGCCGCCAGCGAAATTCCCCAGGTCGTTGCTCACCTGGTGGAAGGTCAGCGATCCGCCTGAAACGCCTTGCGAGACGCGGAAATCCCAGGTCTGGCTGGGCGGGTTCCAGCCCGCCACATCGCCACGCCCATCGCCGTCGAAGTCACCGAAGATCATGGCATTGCCGTCGCCAGGGTTCCAGGCGCCCAGGTTGTTGCTCGCCTTCTGGAAGGTTAGCGTCCCATCTGAGACCCCTTGCGAGAGACGGAAATCCCATTCGTTGCCGGCCGGATTCCATCCGGCGATGTCGGTGGTGCCGTTGCCGTCGAAGTCGCCGAACATCATCGGGTTCTGCTTGCCGCTGTTCCAGTTGCCCAGGTTGTTGCTCACCTGCCCGAAGCCGATGGCACCTCCCAGGCTCACCCAGTCCACCATCAGGGAGGGAGACTCTGCGCAGGCGCCAGGGATCCCGTAGCCGTTGACGTACCACACGCGCAGTTCCACGTCTTCTACGGCTGAGTCCACGGTGAAGTCAATCTGGAATTCCTGCCAACCTCGAGGGATGTCGGTGCCTTTCAGTGAGAGGCTCCCCAACGTGTGCTGGCCACCGTCGTAGGTGACGTCCACGTCGGCGAGATCGTAGAACCACCAGACCCCTCCCGGGGGCTCGAAGGTCTGCAGGCGGAAGGTGGCTCGATAGGCGCCCGGCATCAGGCCGACGTAGGGGCCATAGACCATCGCGTCTCTGGAGCCGCAGGCTCGGTCGCCGTCATAGCCGACCTGCCAGTCGCTGTCCACCTGCTGGCCGATGGCGTGCTGCAGGGCAGGGTCTGAGCCTTGCCAGCGCCGATACGGGGCGCCGTCGATTGTAGAGAGTTGATGGGACAGGCGCGTGTCCCAGGTCTCCGCATCACCGTTCCAGCCGGCGAGGTCGGTGCGACCGTCGCCATCCCAGTCGCCCAGCCACATGATGCCGGTATCGCCACCGGCGAAACCGGCAATGTCGTTGCGCACCCGGTTGAAGCTCAACGTGTTGTCTGAAACCCCCTGCGAGAGCCGGAAGTCCCAGGCGCCCGCCTGGCTGTTCCAGCCGGCGATGTCTTGCTTGCCATCGCCGTCCCAGTCACCCTGCAGGGTAATCGTCCGATCCCCTCCGGCAAATGGGCCGATGTCATTGCTCACTGAGGAGAAGTCAAGCAGTTCCCCTTTCAACTGTGCTGTGAGGGTGATGGGGCCGTCTGGCAGGGAGAGGTCGAGTACCGAGCTGAACGTACCGTCACCCTGAACCCCGGCTTCGCCGACCTCGGCCCCGTTGATGCTGAGGGCGACGTGATCTGTCGTCTCACCACCGGGCACGTAGCCGGTGACCGGCAGCGATGCCCCGACGTAGGCTTCCGGCGGCGGTGATTCGATGACCGGCACTCCTCTGGCAACCTGGACGGTGAAGCCGGCAGCCGGCGCGGTGACTACGTTGCCGAGGGCATCGCTGGCGGTCACTGTCACGCTGTGCGTGCCGCTGGCCAGCCGGGCGAAGGCGA
>JBHHXF010000764.1:0-1944 GCA_046756905.1 Anaerolineae bacterium
AGCTAACGCTGGCGTCAGTTGCCGGGCGAGTGACCTCAGAACGGCACAATAACTGGAGCCGATGTGCCCTGCGCAAAACGTCGAAAAACCGCGCCGGTTAGCCCGGTCAACTGAACGCAGATGTTAGGCCTATGTAGGATTGTTATGTTCAATTATGAATGGGGCGCGAGCGCCGAGGGCGTCTGGCAGCCGACAATCGCCGGAACCTCGTGGATGAGCTCGTCGTTCTCGAGGGCCTCCACCATGAACAGCGCAAAGTCCACCCGGCGCGTGATGTTGCTCTCGAGGATGGGGTCGCCCACGTGCCGGCTCCACACCGGAAGGCCCTGGCTCTCACCCTCTTCGAGGTCGCTGCCACGCACGACCGTCCACCGGGTATCGCTGGCAAACACCCGCCGGCACGTTTCCACCTGATCGTCGATGTCCGCGAAGTGGACGAGCCGTGCGATCCAGCTGGAGACCTTCACAAACGCCCTGAACCTTGGCGAGTAGACGTCCTGACCATCGAGCGAGATGTGCCACCCGCATGAGAACACCAGGCGCGCCCCCGTAGGCGCGTGGTCGAGCACCGCCTGGGCCGTCCCCGTCGAGTACTGCTGCACTCCCCAGGGGACCAGCACCGTCAGCACCCCATCGCACCCCTCGACCGCGCGCCTGATGACCTCGGGGTCGTTCGTCGCGCCCGGAATGACGGTGATGCGACCCTCGAACCGGTCGAGCTTCCCGACGCTCTTCTCCCGGCACACGCCCACCACCTCGTAGCCCCGATCCAGCGCGTGTTGTACCATGTACTGCCCGAGCTTCCCGGACGCCCCCACGATACACACCTTCTTCACATTCATCTCCTCACATCCTCTAGGTATTCTGCCATAATTGTGGCACGCGATCCGAGTGCTCCGCTGGCCAGCGCCAGTAGATGCCTCAATTCCTTGAAAGCACGACCGGCAGATACACGTGCGGCCGCGCGTCGACAGCGCTTTCTACATACACCTGGTCGCCCTGGATGGTCAGAGTAGTAGCCTGGTAGACCGCCATCCCATCCTGCCGGCCGGTCAGCAGCAGGCCGAAGGAGAACGTGTCCGCCAGGCCCGCCACCTTGCCGTGGCGGCCGGTGAGATCGAGGTTGGGGAAATCCGCGTTCAGGGCCTTGGGATTGAAGGTCAGGGAGAATCGGCCGTTGGCTATCTGCGCCTGGCCTTCCTCCAGGATAAAGCCCGGCATACTGATGGTGTAGTCAACGACGGCGTCGATCACGCCGGCGGGGACGGTGCCGCTGATGACGATGGGGGCCACCTCCTGCCCGAAGATCAGCCGCCCGGGGCTGGGCCTCGCCAACGCCAGGCGAGGAGACTCGGCCGACACGACGTAGAAGGCATAGCTGCCGTCTGCGCTGCCCAGGACGTCACCGGAGGGACAGGGGAGCAGGGGGTCGAAGGGGTCGGCCGCATCGCAGTTCACCGCTGCGCCGCTGCCGATCCGGCCGTCGTGCCACACCTGCACCCTGGCCGTCCAGCGGCCGGGCTCGTCGAGCACAAAGCTGTCCTGCGGGTCGTAGAAGTAGCCGACCGGGTTGGCGCGGCCGGCCACGGTGCGCGTCAGGCCGCTGGGAGCGGTAACCTCTACATTCACCTGGCTGTCCAGGGTGGGCATTAGATGGCCGGCAAAATCGAACCTATCGCCAACCTCGAGCACGGCCCCCGGCCGCACGCCGGTGGGCAGAATGAACATGTGGATATCCTTGCCTTTGAGCGTCATGAGCGGGCCGCCGGTGGTGGGCCAGCCGCCGTTGCCGGGGCCGGAGAAGGGCGGCATGACGCGGCTGCCGGTGATGTCGCTGGTGGGCAGGTGGATCCAGCCGCTGCCCTGGCCCAGATACTCGTTGAAGCCGCTGACAATATCGCGGTAGACGATGCCGACGAACTGGTATTTGAAATCGTTGGGCAG
>JBHHXF010000765.1:0-1942 GCA_046756905.1 Anaerolineae bacterium
AGGCCGGCGCGCTGGGGGCCTTCCCGACGCCCAACTACCGCACCGTCGAGGAGCTGGATCGCGCTCTCAAGACGATTCGTGAGGCCACCGACAGGCCCATCGGCGTCAACATCCACCTCCACGGGCGGTTCGAGTGGAAGAGGCAACTGGCGTTGTGTCTCGATGCCGGCGTCAGCTTCTTCATCGCCTCGCTCGGCAACCCCCAACTCATCGTGGACGACGTCCACGCCAACGGCGGGCTGGTCTACGCCGATGTGGTTTCGCTGGAGCAGGGACTGAAGGCGCGCGACCGGGGCGTGGATGGGCTGATCGCCGTAGCATCGGGGGCCGGCGGCCACTGCGGCAGCGTGCCGACGTTGATTCTGGTGCCGTACCTGCGTGAGAAGACGGGGCTGCCGGTCATCGCTGCCGGCGGGATCAGCACCGGCGCACAGATGGCCGCGGCCATCGCCATCGGCGCGTGTGCGGTGGTGGTCGGCACGCGCCTCATCGCCACCCACGAGACGCGGGCAGCGCCGGCCTACAAGCAGGCAGTGGTGGAGGCCGGCCCCGAAGACATCGTCATCACCGACCGCATTACCGGCAATCCGGCCACCTGGCTGAGAAGCAGTATCGAGAGGTTCGAGCAGCAACCGGAGCTGCACTCGAAACGCTGGCGTGACCTGTGGAGCGCCGGCCAGAGTGTGGCGCAGGTGGATGAGATCAGGCCGGCGGGGGACGTGATTCGAGAGATGGTTGAGGAGTACGTTCGGGTTTGTCAGGGCTTGGGAATGACGTTGTCAATTGAGTCCATCAGGTCGCAGGTGAACCAATCAACCCTTTAGGAGACACGCGCTCCCCGCGCCCGGTGAGTAGTCCGATCCCGTGCTCCTCCGCTGCGCGCACGGCGCCAGGATCAATCCGGATGCCATACGCATACACCAGGTACGGTCCTGTCACCCCTTTCTGCGACAAGCGCTGGTGCCAGCCGGCTGACTTCATCCGGTGCGCCCAGTCCTGCACCTGGCGGTGGCCCTGGCGTGCTTTCGCTTCCAGCACAGCCCATACGCGTTCACCTGTGGGATCCTCGAGCTCCATAACTACATCAACTTCGCCGTCAAGGCCCACGGAAAAAGGTTCCGCCAACAGGCGATAGCCCTTGCCCTCCAAGAGATCCTGCAAGAAGCTTTCAGCCTCTTCTTCGATGGTTGAACCAAAGGACCTCTGGAGTTCGCCGACGGCTATCCCCAATCCACGCTGGGCTTCTGCCAGTTCCTCGACGCGCTGCTCGGTGCGCCGCTGGGCTGCTGCCAGTTCTTCGACGCGCTGCTCGGTACGCCGCTGGGCTTCTGCCAGCCGATCCACATTTCTGGCCAAATCCCGCACAATCGCAGGCAGCGCCAGGAAATCCTCACTCAGGATCAGGTGACGTAACTCCGTCTGCCACTCCGGGCGTTCGGCCAGGAGGCGGGTCAAGTCTGCGAAATCTCTTACCGTGAACGCCATCTCGTTTCTCCCAAGGAGGGTGATACCTCCTTGCAGCCACTCACACCAAACGCTCTCAGTCTAATCCTATGCGCGAGCATTACGATTAGCATCGGGACATCCTTGCTCCGACAGCATTGGGTGGATGTAATTGTAGCACACACTGTCACATCGCGCGAACTTGCCCTGCAATCACCTTGTCGCGAACCCAGTCCACAATGAGCCGGCATGTCTCGTCGTTCAGGTTCGACGCGACGTGGCCGCCGTGTGGGATGATGACGACTTGCTTGGGTTCCGGCGCCCGGTCGATGAGCTGTGTTGCCTGGGCCGGCTCGATCAGTGGGTCCCACTCCCCGTGGATGACGAGCAATGGAATGTGGACTCGATCCGCCAGGTCCAGCGGCTGCTCCATCGCTCGCAGGTCGCCCAGGCGGGTGCCACGGGTCCAGCGGGCCAGGGCATGGCCGGCCTCCGTCTC
>JBHHXF010000766.1:0-1940 GCA_046756905.1 Anaerolineae bacterium
CTTTGACTCGTAGTAACGACTTTAGTCGTTTTGGTGGCATGAACGACTGAAGTCGTTACTACGGTCAAATACATTATCTGAACGCCTACAGCTCTTGTTCGGCGCTCAGACAGGGGGAAACGGTAGATGTGGTGCGTACAGGGGTGTTACGAGGTCAATACAAGCCGGGCGTCCGGATCAACGGATCGGTCTCTCTCAGGTTATCACACCGAGACCTCGGGCTCGTGGTGCAACTTCGTCCAGGTCAGCAACATCATAGCAATCTAACTGCGCAACAAAGCCGGATGGACTTCGATGCCCGTGAGCATCTCCTCGATATTAGCCGGCGTGAGCACCCCCTCTTCGGTGGCGATGCCGGCTATCAAGTCCAGCGGCGTCAGGTCGAAGTAGAGGTTGATGACGTTCATGCTTGTACTGGGCGTAGCCGATGTATGGGCCGGCGCCGGCTCATCCAGGATTTCACGCGGGTTCTGCTGTTCGATCTCAAAGCGCTTCAGCAGGCTGGCCGGCAGGAATTTCTCGGTGCCGGCCAGACCGTAGGCCGGCACACCATGCGCGTCGGCGACCAGGGCTACGGCATGGGTGCCGATCTTGTTCACCAACCCCTTCGGCAAGACGGTGTCGGCACCGAAGATAACCAGAATCACGTCCTTCATAAAGTGCGCCATGGCCGCATCCACCACCAGCGTGACGTGGATCCCGCTCTCGGCGAGCAACTTCGCAAACTCCACCCCTTCGCGCTGGGGTCGTGACTCCAGGCAGATGACCCGAATGTCTTTGCCGGCTTCACGGGCGTGTTGCAAAGCCGCCAACACCATCGAGCTGGATGAGATGGTCATGATAGTGGCCCCGTCGTGGACCAGCGGGAGAGCGGTCTGGGCGATCTGGGTCGGCCGCCGGCTGAGCGCTGTGGCGAAGTCTTCCGCCGCGTGCTGAACGGCGACCAGCGATCGACCGAAATCGTCGGTCTCGTCGGCGGCCAGCAGGACCCGGTTGACCAGGCTGAGAAGCGATGCCATGGAGGGCTGTGCGGCTGCCAGTTCGCGCGCCACGACCGTGAGCTCACGCCGGAACGCCTGGGATGTCGTGGCGTCGCTGTATACCGGCAGCGATGCCAGCATCTCGGCAGCGCGCCGGGTGATGTCCGTAGCCCCTGAGAGGTAGTCGCCGGCAATCTGGTCGATTTGCTGACGGATGTCGGGGTGCATTTAGCGAATCCGTGGCAGCACGATTCCGCGCTGCCGCTGGTACTTGCCCTTGCGGTCGGCGTAGGAGATGGCGCACTCCTGCGACGCCCGCAGGAACACCACCTGGCCAATGCCTTCGTTGGCGTAGATCTTTGCCGGCAGTGGGGTGGTGTTGGAAATTTCCAGAGTAGCCTGCCCTTCCCAGGTCGGCTCGAAGGGTGTTACGTTCAGAATGATGCCACACCTGGCATACGTACTTTTTCCCATGGTGATCGTGAGGACGTCGCGCGGGATGCGAAAGTACTCAACAGTGCGCGCCAGTACGAAGGAGTTGGGTGGGACCACACAGTAGCCATCGGTTACGACGTCTACGAAGCTGGCTTCGTCAAAACTCTTGGGATCGACGGCGGTGTAATTGACGTTGCTGAAGATCTTGAACTCGTTGGCCACGCGGAAGTCGTAGCCATAGCTGGAAAGGC
Source organism: Anaerolineae bacterium (assembly GCA_046756905.1). GTDB lineage: Bacteria > Chloroflexota > Anaerolineae > Epilineales > JAANWY01 > JBHHTZ01. Next base: position 1,667 of record JBHHXF010000766.1, read on the forward strand.
CGTACGATACAACCCCGTCGCTCACCTGGTGATCGACGAAGGGCTCGATCATGCGTTCTTTTTCTACTCGTTCGATGATTTCGCGGTCACTGAGAATCAAGGGGACCTCCTGGACAGTGATCAGTGATCAGTAAACAGTGATCAGTGAGCAGGGGGGAGTGAGAACGGGCCTCCTGTGCACTGACAGGGCAAGTTTAGCATGGCCGGCCACATCAATCAAGTCCGCGAGATGTCACTGCCGGCAATTGCTTGCCCCTGCCGGCAGGATGGAGTA
>JBHHXF010000767.1:0-1938 GCA_046756905.1 Anaerolineae bacterium
TGAATGGCCGATTTGTTCTGGCTTCCGGTTTCGGGATAGCCGGCGCCCAGCGCCATGTGGATCGTCCCGCCGATTTTCTCGTCGAACAGGATATTCTTGGTGAAACGCTGGATGCCGTAGTTGGCACCGAAGGCGAACTCACCCAGATAGGGAGCCCCCTCGTCGGTCTTCAACATTTCGCGCAAGAAGGCTTCGTTCTTCCTAGCGGATGCCTCAATGACATGGCCATCCTCGAAGCGTAGTCGAACCCCCTCGACCTCGCGGCCGGCAGTGATGGCCGGGAAATCAAAGGTAACTGTGCCGTTCACAGAGTCTTCGACAGGTCCGGTGAAAATCTCGCCGTCCGGGAAATTGTACTTCCCGTCGGCGTTGACGAAGGTTCTGCCCTTGATGGATAGTGTGAGGTCGGTGTGCTCATTGACGATGTGGACCGCGTCTTTATCGTTCAGGTATTCGATGAGCCGGGCCTGGTTCTCTGCGACTTTCTGCCAGGCGGCAACGGGGTTCTGTTCGTTCACCAGGCAAGCCGCATAGACGAAGTCCTCGTATTCGCGCAGGCTCATCTCCGCGTCCTGGGCATGGGCGTTGGTCGGGAACAGAGTGCCTACCCACTTGAGGGACCCCTCGGCGCTGCGCCGCATGAAGACCTCGGTGAGTTCGCGTCGGGCAGCCTGGCGCTTCGTCTGTCGCGAAGGGTCCACGTTCGACAGGGCTTTGGTATTGACAGCTCCCCGAACGCCAATGGTGGCGTTGAACTCGTTCAGGATCAGCCGCTCTACCGGCGAAACGAAGGTGAGTTGTTCATCGCCGGCAAACTCGAAGAAAAGCTCTTGGATTCCTGGGATCTCTGTGATAACCAACGGGTGACCGCCGGCCTCCAACACCTTCTGGTAGACAGCCTGGATCATGGGCACGGTTTCGGTCGAACCCGTGATGGCAACCATATCACCAGGCTGAATTCGGGTCGAGTAGTTCACCAGGATGTCGGCAACGGCGACAATGCGTGGATCAGACATGAATTCTCGTTTTCTCCTCTCAGATTCAATTGCACAGACCTCCGAGGTTTTCCCTCCAGTGATTACAGCTTCGGTTTCAGAAGTTCATGGATAGCTCAGCTCGGCCGAATGATCGACTAAAACCTCGGAGGTCTGTCGTCAGCGATGGGACCGGACGCGCGGTTGAAACCGGGTGTCGGCGCGCAGATTTTCCAGCATTTCGGCGTGGAACTGGGCGATGACCACATCGGCGACCAACTGCTTCGGATCGGCCAGGCTCGCCACGCCAATTTCCACGGCCTCCTCCACGTCGGCGACGGCGCCGGCAAAGAGGGCATAGCCCTTGCCGCCCAGCCCGTCGGCCAGCAGGATTTCCAGCAGCGTGACGTCAGCGCCCTTCACGCCGGCATCGGCTGCGCCAATCGTGGCGGCTACTGTCTTTGTCTCAATGATGCCCAGGGCTTCGTCGTCGCTCACCTGCCGGCCCCCGGCCAGCGCCTGAACAACATCCGGGTGCACCGCCGGCAGAAAGATTTGGTCGATCAGCGCCTGGCGTCCCCACTCGCGGCCGGCCGCCAGAGATTCTTCAACCGACGCCACCTGCCCACCGATCAGCACCAGGTATTTACCCGGGTGGACCGTGCCGGCATACACCGTGTCCAGCGGTGCGCGCTTCACCATGGCGTCGCCGGCCCGAATGCCGATGGCGATGCTGTCGAATTCCAAAAGAGCGATAGCGGGCTGCATTATTCAGTCATCAGTTATCAGTCATCAGTGATCAGTTATCAGTGATCGGTTATCAGTAGTCAGAGTCTGATCACTGATTACTGATTACTGATAACTGATCACTGGTGACTGGGGTTTACTCAGACCTAAACGATCCGCAAGTCACCCACCATGGTGATTCGCCGGATGCGCGAGAAGTGGCGTGGGCGGGTGAGGC
>JBHHXF010000768.1:0-1932 GCA_046756905.1 Anaerolineae bacterium
GCTTCGACGATTCGTTCCAGATCGGGCACGGTCATAAAGAAGATGTCGTCGGGTTGACGCAACCAGCCACGCTCCGTCCATCGCCGGCCAATCACTCGATAGACCTGTACAAAGGGGAACCCCGCTTTCATGGAATAGTGCTTGCCGTTGTCCCGCAAGCGGGTCAAGTGCTGCGCCTTCTCCAGCACACGGCGGAATATGGCGCGGCGGAGGGGGTCCAGCCGGCCTTCCACCCAGACGACGGCCCCCTCGCGGCGCCGGCGTTGGCGCTGTTCGGCCTCGACGGGGTTGATTTCATCGCCGGCCCGCAGGTAGCCGGCGACCATTTCGATGACCTGGGCCGGCTCCTCCGCCCAGCGCGGGTTCAACCATTCGGCTTCGTTGGCGCAGCGATGCCCATGCTGCTGCAAGAAGGCGTCGAGTCGGTCGATCACAGGCCGGGCTTCAGGCAGTTTCTGTAGTTGCGCCAAGGCATCTGCCGGCGAGCTGTCCAGGATCAGGTCAGCCAGGCCCAGAGCGCGGAGCTCACACGCCATCTCCCACAGGGCAGCGCCGATTTCAGCGGTGTACACGCCTGACAGTCCGGTGACAAGGTCCTGCGCCAGCTCTGGCCGGCCGGTCCAGCGGTCCAGCAGCCGCTCAAGCATACTGAAGGTCGCAAAGGCCGAGGCGCTAACGGCGGTGTGCAGGTTCATCACCTGCGAGGAGCGCGGCACCCAGACCGTCGACAGTTCCTCCCACAACTCGTTATCGCTGCGCTCGTCTGGATTTCGCGCAACGAAGTCGGCAACCCAGCGATCGACCTGGGGGAATAGCGCCTCCAGCTCGCGGTCCGTTCCCATGCGCCCGACGGTCATGCGCAGGAATGTCGGCAGCCGGCGCAGGAATCGAAGGAGATGAAACCCACCTGATTGCCGCACGTCAGCACTGCTGCGCGTTCCAAACGCGGCATCCAGGAAGGAGCCGGGCAGCCCGAACTCCCGGTTGAAGATGTAGGCAAGGGCGCCTTCATTGTAGTAGATGCGTCCATAGAAACGGTTGGTGATTTGAACGTCATCGAGATACGGCGCGTGCAGATCTTGCAAGGTGAAGCGTGTGCTCTGGTTCAGAGTGAAAGTAATGGCCGACCACAGCAGCGGGCTCACCGGATTGGGCCACACCTCCCCGACGTTGCTCTGGGTCCACAGGTCGAAGGGCTGGGCCGGCTTTTTCTCCATGACAGGCCAGTCGTCATCGCCAGGGACGTCCGGCTCGCCGGCTGTCGGCGGCAGGGCGGTGATGGGGCGGGTTTGCACGATGAAGAAGCGGTCGCCGGCGCGGCACCACTCGATGTCCTGGGGCGCGCCGTAGTGCCGCTCGATTTCGCAGCCCAGGCGAACGAGTTCTGCGATCTGGGCATCGCTCAGGACACGCGCTTTCTTGAGTGAGTCGGCAACAGGCAATTCTGCCGTGCCGCCGGCGACCGGCACGGTCATGACGGTCTTCTCGCCGACGTCGATCTGCTTGACTGTGCCGGTCTCCTTGTCGGCTATGATGGTGTCGGGGGTGACCTGCCCGCCGACGATAGCCTCGCCCAGGCCCCAGGCGGCGTTGATGACCACCTCGTCGCGCGCGCCGGTGGTGGGGTTGGCGGTGAAGAGGATGCCGGCGGCCGCCTGCCCTGAGCCTGTCGAAGGATCCTGCCCTGAGCTTGTCGAAGGGTCGGCCGGCGCCATTGCCTGTACCACTACGGCCAGGGCAACGTCGTCCGGCGCGATGTTATTGCGGGCGCGGTAGGCCATCGCGCGAGGCGTCCACAGGCTGGACCAGCAGTTCTTGACGGCTTCCAGCAGGGCCTCGTCGCCCTGAATGTTCAGGTAGGTTTCCTGTTGGCCGGCGAAGGAGGCGGAGGGCAGGTCTTCGGCCGTGGCGGAGGAGCGAACGGCAACGGAT
>JBHHXF010000769.1:0-1931 GCA_046756905.1 Anaerolineae bacterium
CTATGCCCCCGTGGGACAACATCCTGACCGAGGACGAGCGCTGGCATGTGGTGAATTTCCTGCGCACCTTCAGCGAGGACCAGTGACGAGAGAGCCACTGACGTAAGCGTCTGGGGCAAAGCAACCAGGTTTTTCCCGCCAGAGAAATCACTCTGGCCCTAGAAAAGCGTCTGGAGTGAAGCCCACCTGGTCTGACAAGCGCCAAAAAACCTGGTCTCTGACCTACTCCCTGAAGGCTTACTCAATGACGTCCGACGACTCTGCTCAAGGCAGAGCTTTACCAAGAGCCGGCTGAGGCTGTTACAGCCGGCTCTTCAGTTCTTGTGATGGCTGATGCACAACTGCCTTTATCGCTGGTTTGACGAGCGGCTCAACCTGAAACCCATCGCCCAGGCATTGGATGCCAGCGCGCCAGTTGTGAACGATCCGCCGAGTCTGATGGCGATTTTCAGCGCCGGCCACATCTCCGGCGTGCTGATCATGTTGCTCGTCATTAGCGGCATCTTCATGACCCTATTCTACATTCCAGCACCGGACCAGGCTTACAATAGCATCGAGTACGTGCAGACGTCTATCCCGTTCGGTTGGTTGATCCGGGGTGTGCATCGCTGGGCAGCACTGCTGTTGATGGCCTTCGTTATCTTGCACGCCTTGCGTGTTGCCCTCATGCGCGCCTACACATACCCTCGGGACCTGAACTGGTGGCTGGGGATCGGGTTGTTGATCCTGGTTTTCGTGTTTGGAGCGACAGGTTATCTGCTACGCTGGGACATCAAAGCTTTCACCCTGATGCTGCTGGTGGAGCAGAACCTGGCCGCAATTCCGGTCATCGGGAGGGTGCTGGTGGCTATCGTCCTGGGCGGCACGGAATTGGGGGTTGTTCCGCTGTTTCGTGGGTATGCCTTTCACATCTGGTTTCTGCCCCTGATGCTGAGCATCTTTCTGGGCACCCATCTACTCGTTGCCTGGCGACAAGGGTTGGCTCATGGTCCACATAACTGGGAACGACGAATCAGCCTGACGCCATCGGCGCGCCGCCGGCTGCGCTTCCTGCCTGGCCTGCTGATCCTGGCTGTGGTGTTGGTCCTGGCGGGAACCCTGCCGGCCCAGGAACCGATCACTGGCCCCATCGACCGCTCACCGGTTCCGCACCCTGATTGGCTTTTCGTGTTCTATTTCCTACCCTTCTGGTTCTTCGAAGGTCCCTGGCGACCGATGGGCAGCGTCATGATACCTGTAGCTATCATCCTGCTACTGGCGGCACTGCCCCGCCTTCGTGGAATTCCCCTCGGTAAGCTTCGCACTCAGGGTAAGGATTGGCGCAGGATTGGTACGGTGGTGCTGGTCGTGGCCGGCATCCTGTGGGTGTCGTGGCTGTTCACTCAGGTGGGGCGCATGGGGGCTCAGGTGCCGACCCAGGGGTGTGGTGCCTGCCACAAGCCGGCCATCGTGGCCGGCGCTCCCACACGTGTCTCGGAATTCAAGCAGTTGGGACCCGATTGGTTGGTGGATCACTTGCAGGATCCACTACGTTCTCTGATTGAACCCTTCACCTCGCAATGATCCCGCTAACGGCGACGGTTGAGGTCCAAACGGCTATTGATGACAACGGGACGTTTCTACATCACTCCTCTAATTCCAGCCGCTTCAGAAGCAAGGCGTTGACAGCCACGATGATGGAACTGCCGCTTATGGCGATGGCCCCGATTTCAGGCCGCAATGTAAGCCCAAAGAAGGGGTACAGCGATTCCCAGCGGTTGGCCATCAGCTTGCGGTTGCCGGCCAGCACCTCGTGACCTTCGACGACGGCCCGCATCCTGTAACCGGGGATAGCCTCAAATGCCTCACCCGGTGGGGTGAACGTGGCGCGTCACGCGTCAGGTGCCAGACTTGCATGCGGGGCCCGACCGCACCCGGATCTCGTACTGGGG
>JBHHXF010000770.1:0-1931 GCA_046756905.1 Anaerolineae bacterium
TGTATTACGCCCTGAACACTTCCGTTTGGCATTGATAATCAGCGCCCGCAAGTGGAGAAGAAGGAGCACAAGCGATATGAGCGTAGTCGTTCACCCTAGATCACAACAGTGACGGAGTGGTAGCCGGTAGCGCCATTAGGCGCCGGCTGCGACTTCGCTTCGATCTGCAGGGCGCCGGTGCCGTCGGTGGCGCGGACGCGGAAGGTATGCCGGCCAGGTTGCGCCGGCCAGTCGTAGCGCCACTGCACCCACGTCAATCCACTGAGGGGCGGCGTCCGCAGGATCGCCTCCACCCATTCCCCGCCATCCACCTGGAGTTCCACCTTCTGGATACCCCGATCGCCGGCCCAGGCGATGCCGCCAATAGGCACGCTGCCGTTCACGGCGTGATCCTTCGCCACCGTGTCGATGACGGAGACGATCTGCGGGCGGGCCTCGGCGCTCCAGCCGCGCTGCACCCAATAGCCCGGCCCCTCGCCATCAATGGCTTCGATGCGGGTGATCCACTTGGGCTGCTTCATGCCGTAGCGATTCGGAATGTAGATCCGCAGGGGGAAGCCGTGCTCCGCCGACAGCGTCTCGCCGTTCATGCCGTAGATCAGGAGCGTGCGGGGGTCCATCAGGTCTTCCATCGCCACGCTCTCAAAGAACCCATCGGCCCCTTCGATGAATAACTCCTCCGCCTCAGAGCGCAGACCGAGATCCTTGAGCACGTCGCGCAGACGGACGCCAGTCCAGTTGCTGGTACCTATCAGATCGCCGCCAATGCGATTTGAAATGCAACTGAGCGTGATCGCCTGTGTGACCGGTGGGTAGGCCAGAATGTCCTGGAGCGTAAGAGGGCGTGGGTTGTCGAACAGCCCATCCACCCGTAAGACCCACGAAGCTCCATCGATGATTACCGGTCGGGTGTTGATGTCTATGCGGTAGAAGTCGTCGTTGGGGGTGAGCTCCGGGCGAGTGCCGGGGGCGGCTTCTACTCGGTCCCGCATGGTCGCTGTGGCGGTCGCTGCCGGCAGCGGTGTGGGCGAAGCGCCCGGCGTGGGGGACGTAACGGGCGCGGTCGTGGGGGGCGGCGTGGCCGTGGTCTGCACCATAGCCGTCGGCTCCGGTGTGGCCGGCGGCGATGCGGCCAGGGGCTGGCCGGCGCCGGTGGCCCTGGTCTGCGATTCGAGCAGCCGGCCCAGTCCCCAGGCCCCCAGCGCGACGCCGGCCGATGCACCAGCGATCTTGACCAATGCGGCTCGGCGCTCCGGCTGATGCTCCCCTGACGCCAGCGAGAGGGTCGGGAGACCCACCAATCTGCCTACCCCTGCACCCCAGCCTATGATCAACGTTCCCAGCCAGGCCAGTTTTGCCGGCGCATTGCCGCCAAAACCGAGCTGGAACTCGATCAGGACGAAGAAGAGAGAGGCTACTCCGCCGGCAAACGCGCCCACCTGCCACCCAGGTCGTGTGCTGTGTTCATCTGCCCAGGCGATGACTGCACCCAGCAGCGCCGCGCCGATGATGACGAGACCAACGCCCATGAGTTGCTCCATGCTCTTGGCGGCATCGCTCGTGGAACCGAGGTCCAGCGCGTTGATCATGCGCACCATACTGCCGGTTGCGAGGGTGATCACATCGCCTGGCAGCGTGCGGGCCAGCCAGTCGAAGAGATCGAAGGGCAGGTAGGGCAGGCCGGCCCACTGCTCGCCCAGGTAGGAGACTGCGATGAGAGGCAGGCTGGTCAGCCCGCCAATCAGTGCACCAAACAGCCACAATCGTTTTCGCATCGGTTCGATCCTCAAGAATAGGTGGCTAGGTGGCTAGATGGCTAGATGGCTGGCTAAGTGGATCGTGCAGCCATCCATCCAGCCATATAGCCATCCAGCCATCGTAACTACCCAGCCCGCCGTGACGAGCAATGAATTGCCCGTCTGACACTGCGA
>JBHHXF010000771.1:0-1922 GCA_046756905.1 Anaerolineae bacterium
GGTCAGATCGGCCTGGTCGAGCAGGTCTGGCCGGCGCTCCCAGGTGCGCCGCAGCGCTTCCCGCCGGCGCCAGCGCTCCACCTCGGCGTGGTGGCCTGACAGTAAGATGTCAGGCACAGCCCAGCCCCGAAAATCGTACGGACGCGTGTAGTGCGGATGCTCCAGCAGTCCCGTGGCGTACGAGTCCGCCTCCGCCGCCGACGGCTCGCCGAGCACGCGAGGCAGGAGTCGAGTCACTGCATCCACGATGACCATGGCCGGCAGTTCCCCGCCGGTGAGAACATAGTCGCCAATGGAAATCTCGTGCGTCGCCAGGTGTTGCCGGACGCGCTCATCGACTCCCTCGTAGTGCCCACAGATCAGGGCTAGACGCTCCTCCTCTGCCAGCTCACGCGCTATCTGCTGAGTAAAACGCCGGCCCTGGGGTGTCAGCAGCACGATGGGCGATTCGCGGACCGCCTCCGCCAACACATCCTCCACGGCCGAAAAGATCGGCTCGGGCTTCATCACCATGCCACCGCCGCCACCGTAGGGTGTATCATCCGTAGTGTGGTGTCGGTCCCTGGTGTACGCACGAATGTCGTGGACCGCAATCTGCACCAGGTCGTTCTCCAGAGCACGCTTGATGATGCTCTCCTGAAAAGGCCCGATGAACATCTCTGGAAAAAGCGTGAAGATGTCGAAGCGCATGGCATTCCCCTCTGCACGAGGTTACTACTCAGCCACCTCACCCGGCGAATGAATTGGCGGCTGAGTAGCAACTATACGGGTTACTTTGGTATGTCGATAGAATGTGATATAATGTGCCCGTTTGCGTGATCTGATAGCCTCGTTTGAATAGCTAAACTGACTACACGAAAAGCGGCGCGTCCGTGACTCTCAGCTATGACCCACCAATCGCCGGTCGATGACCTGGTTGCAACCCTGATTGGCGCTCTGCTGTTCTCCATCGTGATTGCCGGCATCGCCATCGGGTACCAACCGCCATCGGCCGCCCTGTCCGCGATCCCGAGCGAGGCGACCAGGACGCTGTTACTGGCCGGCACCGCGGCTGCGCGATCCGTGCCCATACCCACAGCGCCGCCAGCCACCGCCACGCCCTCGCCGACACCCAGCCCCACCCCCATGCCAACAGCGACGCCGACAACACAGCCCACACCCACCACCGAACCAACGCCGGCCGCAATCCAGCCCGTAGATCACTACTGGTTCGAACGCCCCATCACCGCCGGCGGCACCAACGTCGTCAGCCGCTTCTACGCCTACGGCTCCACCTATCGCGGCCGCTACCAGGTTCACCACGGCGTTGAATTCGAGAACCCGACCGGCACGCCGGTCCTGGCCGCGGGATCGGGCCGCGTGGTGGTGGCCGGCCCCGACAATGTGCAGGTCTATGGGCTGTTCCCGAACTTTTATGGCCGGCTGGTGGTGATCGAGCACGACCGCACCTGGCAGGGACAGCCGCTGTTCACCCTCTATGGCCACCTGAGCAAGGTGCGCGTCAAAGTCGGGCAGCCGGTGCAGGCCGGCCAGATCATCGGCGAAGTCGGAGCATCGGGCATCGCTCTCGGTCCTCACCTGCACCTGGAAGTCCGGGTTGGCGAGAACAGCTACGACGCCACGCGCGACCCCGAATTGTGGATCAAGCCGTTCCAGGGTTACGGCACCATCGCCGGCCAGCTTACCGATGCCGGCAGAAACGCCATCCCTGGGGCGCTCATCAGCCTGTACGACGACCAGGGCGCGTGGGTCCGCGAAACCGAAACCTACGGCGAAGGCGCTAACCCAGACGAAGGCTGGCAGGAGAACTTCGTCTTCGGCGACGTGCCGGCCGGTCGCTACACAGTGCAGTTCGTGGCCGACGACAACGTCGTGTCCACACAAACGATTGAGGTCGAGGCCGGCAAGACAGCCTTCGCCAG
>JBHHXF010000772.1:0-1920 GCA_046756905.1 Anaerolineae bacterium
CGCGATGGATCGCCAAATCCGGCGGGGCCGGCTGAGTCGTGGCCGTTCCGAGATGCAAGTGCGCTCTGTCCGAGTCAGCGCAGGATGAGGGGCAGGTAGACTTGCTTGATTCCAACCCGTGGCCGGCACACCACCAGCGACACGTCGTCCACGTACATGGCGGTGACGCTGCCAGGATGGGTGTCCTGGTTGCGATTGAACGCACTGAAGTAAAGCCGGATAGTCTTGCCCGGATAGTGCTCAGCCAGATCGAAACTGCCGAACAGCCACTTCTGTTCGTCGGAGGTGTCGCCGGCAAAGCCCCTCAGCCGGTTGCGGTTCTCGTTGTTCGGCTCGCGCACCTCCACGATCTGGCGATCCTCTGGGTCCAGAGAGACGGGGTAGTACCAATAGGAAAACGTCACACTCTGGGCGTCGGGAGGCACGAACAGGTCCTGCCAGATCGACGAGAAGCTGAACGCATCCTCTCCTGGATCGGTGATGCCGAGCAACGCTGAATGCTCGCCGCTGTGGGCTTGATCCGCCGTGATCCGGCCGGAGTAGTCAGTTGCCGGAATGGTCCAGAAGGCATCGCCATCCTCAAAGCTCGCGTTGCCGATCAGTTCTTCGCACAGCAACGTGGCCGGCGGAGGGCTGGCCGTCGCCGTGGGACCGGGGGTCATGGTCGGCGGGACTGGGGTCAGGGTGGGGGTTGCGGTGGCGGTAGGTGTGAACGTCGGCGTCAGCGTCACCGCCGGCGTGCCCGTGGCCGTCGATGTGGGCGTTGGCGTCGCCTCGCCACCCGCACCGCATGCCAGCAGCGACACATCGTCGATCCGCATGTACGTCTTCCCCTCACCATCGCCGTCGTTCGTGACGCCGAACACCAGACGGCCCAACACGCCGGCATACGCACTCAGGTCGACTGTCGCCTGACGCCACTCGTCGGCATCCGGATCCGGTGGTGTCCAGACCCTGGCGACTGTGGCACCCAACGTATCCCGCAACTCGACGTATTGAGCATCCCCGGCAGGATCGCTCGACGAGGTGTAGTACCAGAAGGTCAGCCGACTCTGTTCAGCGTCAGCCGGCAGCAAAACCGGCTGCGATACCTCGGCGGTGGTGGCGATGTCCTCCCCACTATCGGTCAGTCCCAGGAAGATCGCCCGCTGGCCCGAATGCGTCAGGAACCCGGTCCAGATAGCGCCGCTCATCTGCCAGTCGTCCGGTACGTCATTCGAGTCGGCGTCGATTTCGAACCCGCCGTTGGTGACCAACTCATCGCAGCCGGCCGGCAGAGTCGCCGTGGCCGTCGGCGTGACCGATGGGGTGGCCGTGGCCTCGCCCTCATGCTCGCGGATGCCGGCATCGACCAAAGCGCGGATGTCGGGCAGCCGGTCGTAGGCTGCCTGGCCGGGGCAGACGGTGTGGCCTGGCAAGACATCGCGGTGGCCCAGTACGCCGTACGGGAAGTCCGTGCCGGCCAGCGGTCCCTCGTCGTAGGGGCCGATGTTGTACTGCAGCCCCTTGGTGATGAGAAAATCGACCAGTGTGTCCTGGGTGGCTGCCGGCGGCTCCACCTCGGAGTAGGTGCCGATGAGGGCCACGCCGATGCTGCCATAGTTGTACTGCAAGGCGTGGCCGCCGACGACAGTCTGGCCTTCGTCGTTCTCGCCGCCGTAGCGCCCCTCAAAAACTCGGCCCTGGTTGTCGATCAGGAAGTTGTAGCCGATGTCGTCCCAGCCGCGCGTGTTGGCGTGATAGTAATAGATGGCGCGCACCGCCTGGTAGCCGTCCTGCGTGTTGGGCGAGACGGTGTGGTGGACGATGAACTTCACCGGCGTGCGGTACTCCGGCGGCCAGTTGGTCGGGTAGCGGCAGGTGGTGTCGCACCACTCGTCGCGGGTGATGATGGTGGGGGGTGTGTGGTTGGATGGCTGG
>JBHHXF010000773.1:0-1918 GCA_046756905.1 Anaerolineae bacterium
GTCATCACGAGCATGTGTGGTATCTGCGATGCCGGCTGCGGCGTGAACGTGTACCTGGAAGCCTGTACTGAGTCCCGTCGAAGTAACGGCATGATTCAGCGCATCGAGCCGTTGCCCGACCACCCGATGGGGAGTTGTTGCCCTCGGGGCACGCGGGCCAGGGAGATCGTTTACTCAAAGGACCGGCTGCTGTACCCGCTGAAGCGAGTCGGGCCGAAGGGGACGGATGCGTTTGAGCGTGTCTCCTGGGATGAGGCCATGGAGACGATTGTCAGCCGGCTCCGCCAGGTGGCCGACCGTTGGGGTCCGGAAGCGCTGTGCATGTACACTGGCCGCGGCAACTTCGAGCGGTCGCTGGTGGACATCTTCGGGCCGGCTGGCACCCGTGAGTCCTCCGCCTCCAGTCTGTTCTTCCCATTTGGCTCGCCCAACACCACCGGCGTTGGCGCCATCTGCTATGTGGCCCACGGCAAGATCGCTCCCCAGGCCACCTTCGGTGCGTACACCCTGGACATGTTCAACGACGTGGATCAGGCTGACCTCATCGTGGTGTGGGGGGCCAATCCGGCCACCGACTCACCGCCCATCATGCTCAAGCGCATCAAGGCGGCTCAGCGACGAGGCGCTCGGGTCATCGTGATTGATCACCGGCGCAGCAAGACGGCGAAAGCGACGCGGGCGCGCTGGGTGGGCATCCGGCCAGGCACCGATGGGGCGTTGGCCTTGAGCATGATCCACGTGCTCATCGAAGAGAACCTGTACGACCACGAATTTGTCGAGAACTGGACGGTCGGGTTCGATGAGCTGCGGGAGTATGTGCAGCAATTTCCGCCTGATGTGGCAGAAACCATCACGTGGGTGCCGGCCCAGACAATCCGCCAGGTGGCACGCAACATCGCCACGGCCCACGGCGCGGCGCAGGTGATGTACACCGGCCTGGAGTACACGAATAGCGGCGTACAAAACATTCGCGCCGCCCTGATTCTGTGGGCGCTGGCCGGCCAATTGGACGTACCCGGTGGCATGGTCTTCAAAATGCCGGGGACCGACTTCGAGCCCAACCGAACTCTCATCGCTCCGCCCAACCACGTCGATCCCATCGGCAAGGAGAAGTATCCGCTGTACCACCATTTCCGCAATGAGGCCCATGCCATGGAGTTGCCACGGGCCATCCTGGAAGATGACCCCTATCCCGTTCGAGCGATGTTTATCGGCGGCTCTTCGATCATCACGGCTTACCCGCAACCTGACATCTGGCGTCGATGCTTCGAGGCACTGGATTTCCTGGTGGTGGTGGATCGCTTCCTGACGGCTGATGCCCTCTACGCCGACGTTGTGCTGCCGGCCACCACTATGTTCGAAATCGAGTCCTACATGACTTACGAATCACACATCCAACTGCGCCGGCGGGTCATCGAGCCACTCGGCGAAGCCCGCAACGACTACCTGATCCGAGCGGAGTTGGCGCGGCGACTGGGGTACGGGCACGTGTGCCCGCAGAGTGAGGGTGAGGTTCTGGAATTTGCGTTGCGAGGCACGGGTGTCGATGTGGAGATGCTGCGGACTCATCCGGAGGGGATTTCCAGGCCGGCGCCTGAAATGGTGCACAAAAAGTGGGAACACGGCTTGCTGCGGCAAGATGGCCGGCCAGGCTTCGAGACGTCCTCCGGCAAGCTTGAGATCACGTCCAGCCTGCTGGCCGGCTACGGCTACGAGGCCCTGCCGGCCTACACCGAGCCCGTCGAGGGACCCATCGCTGCGCCGGAGGTCGCCGAAACTTACCCGCTGGTGTTCAATTCCGGCGCGCGAGTGCAGTCCGATTTTCGGTCGCAGCTCCACAACATCCCAGGGCTGTTGAAGCTGAGGCCGGAGCCGCTGGTGGTGCTGCACCCCAGGGACGCCGCCGCCCGAGGCATCG
>JBHHXF010000774.1:0-1918 GCA_046756905.1 Anaerolineae bacterium
GGGGCACGGGCCCAGCCGGCCGGCTCTTCTTGCCTCTGCTCATCTACTGGTCGATAGCAGCTTTCGCGATGTACAGTTGGGCCGGCGAAAAGATGCCCTGGCTGATGGTCCATCTGACACTGCCGCTCATTCTGCTGGCCGGCCATGTTGTAGGTGATTTCGTCGAGGCGGCTGACTGGCGAGGCATCTGGCGTGGCGGTGGTGGCATTCTTGCCCTGTTGCTAATTCCAACGGTGATTGTGCTCTTCGTGTGGATCGGAATTCGGCCTTTCCAGGGTCTGTCGCTGCAGGATCTGGCGGCGACGACTCAGTGGGTGGCTGCGCTGGTGGTGTTGTTCATCTTGCTGTGGGCTGTGGTCGGCTATGTCCGCCGGATGGGCGTGCGACAGGCCGGCTTCGTTGCTGGGGCGACAGTCTTCTGTCTGCTGTCTCTGTTGACGTTGCGTTACAGCTTCATGGCTAACTACATCAACAACCAACTGGCCAAGGAATACATCGTCTATGCCCATGCGACGCCGGACGACAAGATGGTGGTCAATGAGATCAAGGCGCTGGCCGACCGATTGAACCAGACTGAGACGCTGAAGGTCGCCTATGATGCCGAAGTGGTGTGGCCCTTCGAGTGGTATTTCCGTGACTACGACAGCAAGCAGTACTTCGGCGAGGTGCCCAATTCGCAACTGGACGCGCCGGTGGTGCTGGTTGGCACGCGGCGCGAGAACGAGATCAAGCAGTACCTGGGTGATCGCTACGTTCGCCGCGAGTATAAGATGCGTTGGTGGCCGGATGAGGGTTACAAGGGTCTCACCCTGCCCCGCATCCGGGACATTCTGCGCGATCCGGAGCGCCGGCGTCGCGTATGGAACGTGATCTGGCGACGCAAGTACGAGAAGCCTCTGAACCAGTGGCCGCACCTGGACCGATTCGCACTGTATGTGCGGAAGGACGTGGTGCCGACCATCTGGCAGTACGGCGCCGCCGCACCGGAGCTGGCGCAGGTGAAAGACGAATACGCCGAGCAGAAGATCACGCTAACCAGTGATTTAAGCATCGGAAGCCAGGGGCAGGCAGCCGGCCAGTTCGATAGCCCCAAAGGGGTCGCGCTGGACGCGGACGGTAACATCTATGTGGGTGATATTGGGAACCACAGAGTTCAGGTGTTCAGTCCCGAAGGCAAGTTCCTGCGCCAGTGGGGGGCCCAGGGCAGCGGCCCGGGCCAGTTCAATGAACCGTGGGGGCTGGCCGTGGACTCGGAACGCGGCTTCGTGTACGTCGCCGATACGTGGAACCATCGTATCCAGAAGTTCGATCTGGAAGGTCAGTTCATCGCGCAGTGGGGAACGTTCGCTGACAACGGCGGTGCGGCCACCGGCGCCGAGTCGCAGTTCTGGGGGCCGCGAGATGTGGCCGTTGATGCTGAAGGCAACGTCTATGTGACGGACACCGGAAACAAGCGTGTGCAAGAATTCGACGCCGACGGTAATTTCCTGGCCCAGTGGGGCGGGGTCGGTGCGAATCCAGGTCAGTTCAGCGAGCCGGTTGGGATTGCCATCAGCGCTACCTCTGGAGACATCTTCGTGGCGGACACCTGGAATCGTCGAGTGCAGCGCTTCGACAAGGATTTCAATCCGGTGAAGCAGTGGTTTGTGCGCGGCTGGGACAGTGAGTCGGTGGTCAACAAGCCGTACATCGCCGTGGACGCTCAGAACAACGTCTACATCACCGATCCTGAGAACTACCGCGTCATCGAATTCGATAACCAGGGCAAGTTGCTGGCGGTGTGGGGCGATTTCGGCTCAGGCGCCGCCCAGTTTAACCTGCCGACTGGCATCACCGTGGGGCCGGCCGGCCAAGTCTACGTGGGCGACTCAGACAACCATCGGGTATTGCGCTTCCCGTCGCCGTGAGAAGGGGAAAA
>JBHHXF010000775.1:0-1915 GCA_046756905.1 Anaerolineae bacterium
TGTCGAAGGGTTGCCGCGAATTCATTCGCCAGGCAGGAAGTGGCTGAGTAGTAACAGTGCCGGTCACATTTTGCACCTGTTATTGAGAAGTTACCTACATTTCACCGATTTCATGACTACCCTGGCGCGGATACCCCATAGACATACGTGTCTGGGTGAAAATCCTTCCAGCCGAACCAGAATGAGGTAGTCGCCGGAACCCTCTCCAGCATAGAGCCATCCAACGGACCATCGAGGACCCCCCCGGTTAGCGCCGTCCAACGACTGCCTGTTTCGGCATCCTTCAGCACAAATCGCGACGATTCGCTATCAGCGGCGGCGAAGGTCAGCTCCTGACCGTCTACCTCACGCTTGAAGACCAGAGCAGTCGCGATCTCCGGCTGGAAGACCACCAATATGGGCAGGCCGGCCACGGTGTCGTTTACCACTCGTTCTTCGGCCAGGCGGCTGAAGGGATAATAGGCCGGCTGGCCGTTGATCACCAGCCCGATGCCCAGCTCTTTGGTCGGGAGACGCTTATCCTTGCGTGTCTCGCCGATCACGCCGGCCCGACCACTGCGATAGTAGCCGGTGTATGAGTCCCGCGCGCCGCGATACCCCTTGTCAAGGGCCACAGTTTCGGGGTGGAGATCCCGCCAGTTGGCCCACGTGGTTTGAGTAGCTGCCAGGGGTTCCAGCTTGGCGCCGGCCAGCTCCCCCTCCACCGCCTGACCCAGAATCTGACTCCACAACGTATCGGTTTGGCGGTCGAACATCACCAGCACGTTCATGATCAGCTTGCCGCTGACGCCGAAGGTGAGCGGCTCCGGGTAACCCTCTACCTGGCGGGCATACACGATGCCCGTGAAGCACAGCGGTCACCACGTGACGGCGATAGGAACGCCGCCTACGATGTCATTAACGATCTCGTGCCCGCTGAGGTGAGGGATGGAATACGCGCGGGCATCACCGTCGATCTCCACACCCAGCACCGGCTCGTCCGGTTGATACGCGCCATCGGCTTCCTCTGCCGACAGGAATTTGGGGTTGTCGATAGCCGGAATTGCATCCGGGGGGAGCAGTGTGACGATTTTATATTGAGGCAATGGTGGTCCCGCCTCGCTTGGGACATCTGAGATCGCTTGATCCTGTGGACCGCCGGCTGCCGGGGCTGCCGGCTGCCGGCCAGACACACATCCGACCAACATCGCTACCACGATGACAGATCCCAAAATGACGAGCAGCTTCATCCGCATAGCCTCCTCATGAATCTTAACTCCTGTTGTCGAATGCATTCTAGAGCAGCCTGTCGTTATTTTCTGTAAGATAATTTCCGCACCACCAGGAACGGGCTGTTGCTTCGATGGGAACCCGCATTGTCATCTTACGCTGTGCCCCCATCATTGCGAGAAGAGCCGGACTGCGAGGCCCCCTAGACACAACGCAACGCCAGTGGTATAATCAAAGTAACCCCAGAACCTTTCTAATCCTCATCGAGATTCCAGGCAAGCGTTGTACAACTCTTCTTTGGCTTGAATCTTATCCGAACTTGCATCTGCCGAGCCAAAACACAGCTATGAGGACGGCTTCAGCAGGGTTTTTCAGCCAGACACAACACAACGAATCCACCAGACTAGTGAATGGGTTGAAAGGACAAACCAAGATGGCCTCAGACGGCCGGCCCGGTTTCGTCGGGCGGGAACCCGAGCTAGAGCAACTGGAAGACTATCTAGCGGCCGCCATCGGTGGCCACGGGCAGGTGGTGCTGGTGGCCGGCGAAGCCGGCATCGGCAAAACCTTCCTGATCGAGCGCTTCCTGGCTCTGACGGCCGAGAACCACCCAGAGGTCCGCCTCGCCCAGGGCCAGTGCTCGGAGCGGTTCGGCCAGGGCGAGGGATACCTGCCCTTCATCGAGGCGCTGAGCATGCTCCTGGCC
>JBHHXF010000776.1:0-1906 GCA_046756905.1 Anaerolineae bacterium
TGAGTAGTAACCTTGAGTGAAAGGCTGATATCCAGCGCCCTTGCGGAGTGAGTAAGCATCCCGATAGAGATGCAGTCCACTCCGGCAGCAGCGATGTCAGCCACATTCTCCAACGACACATTGCCGGATGCTTCCAGCGGTACGCAACCGCCGGCCATGCGCACCGCCGCGCGCATCTCCCCCAAGCTCATATTATCTAGCAAGATCCGATCTAAGTCCAGTTCCAGGGCTTCCCGCAGCTCGGCCAGAGTCGTGACCTCCACCTCGATTGCTCGCTCCTGCTTATCTTGTGCCCGCACTCGCGCCACTGCTTCGGGAATGCTGCCCACAGCGGCGATGTGATTATCTTTGATGAGCACCATGTCATACAGGCCGAAGCGATGATTTTGGCCGCCTCCGAGCCGGACGGCCCATTTGTCGAGGAGGCGCAGACCAGGGGCTGTCTTACGCGTATCGAGGATGACAGCGGAGGCGCCTTGCACGGCCTCCACAAAGCGCCGCGTGAGGGTGGCTATACCGGACATGCGCTGTAGGAAGTTGAGGGCCACACGCTCACCGCTGAGCAGAGCCCGTCCTGGACCGCTAACCTCGGCGATCACTTGTCCGGCTACAACCTGGTCCCCATCGGCGACGCGAGAGGTGAACTGCACTCGGTCATCTACCAGCGAGAAGGTCAGCCTTGCCACCTCCAGGCCGGCGATCACGCCGGCCTCTTTGGCAACAAACTCGCCGTCCAGCGTTGCCTCAGGCGGCACGGTGCAGAGCGTAGTCACGTCCCCATCGCCAATGTCCTCGTCGAGGGCACGCTGGATGATAGGTATTACCGCCGGATTCATTGCCGGCCCGAACGCCCGTGCGACACCTGCTCTATGCAGCGGTCCACTGCCTCGCAGGCTCTGTCAAAGTAGGCGGCGATGCGGCACTCCGGGTGAAACAGCGCCGAGCAGATCTTGATCGCAACTCCGTCGCGCTCAGCCCGAGTCTCGAAGTTCTCATCCCAGTGGGGTGGGTCGATGCCATACGCCTGGCGCAGCTTGACCAGGGCGTCCACAGTGTCTCCGGGGAACTCGTACGGAATGTCGATGACCTGGCGGAACCCGTCGGCTGCCACACGCCTGAGTGCATCCAGAGGTCGGGTGTTGACACCGCCTGGGTTGTGCTTCTCCCCGAGGAACTGGCCGAAAACCTGTACCACTTCGAGCCGGCCGGCCCACTCTACGCTCTCCAGGATGGCGTCTCTGGCGCTCGCAAAGGCCTGTCGCACATTCTCGTGGTAGCAATCAGACGCCGCATCATACTCCCCAAGCTTGGCGACCGGGAAGCCGTGGTTGGAAAGGAAGATCGCCACGTCGGCGCCCGGTTCGACAGCCGCAAGTTCCTCCTGGACCTTGAGGGCCACACCTCGATCCAACTCCGGGTGACCACCGATCTGGTCCGCGAACACCACAGGGACCTCGGCTCCGGTCTGATCGACCCCCTCCAGCACGTGCTGCCGGCAGTGATACGTGGACATCGAGTCCGAGATTACATGAAAGTGCTCGGCTACAGCAATGCCATCGCAGCCGGCCTCCACCAATTCCCCGACGATGTGATGCGGGCACTGCTGCTTCTTCTCGGGGAACGGGTCGATGCCGTAGGCGTAGCGGACCAGGAGCCGGTCGCCATAGTTCGCCTCCAACCGCCGGCGGACCTCCTCCTTTTGGGGCTGCGTTTGTTCGTAGAACGGGGAGTGGTTATTCATTAGAAGCCAGCGCTTGTAGACCTCGAACCCGTAGAACTCGTAGAAATCGGGCTCGTCCCGACCCGGACCCGTCCCTTTGAGAAGGTAATGGGCCTTCCGTGGCGCCGGAATTAGCCCCAGGATCTTCTTGCGAGCCGGCACGAACTCGGCCGGGCCGGCGTGGGG
>JBHHXF010000777.1:0-1900 GCA_046756905.1 Anaerolineae bacterium
TGCGTAGTGCGTAGACCGCCAATGAACGAGTTCCGTCGTTTCCTGAGCTATGTCAGTCCTTACCGCCGGCAGATGGTGGTCGCCGGCGTCTTCCTGGTGATCGTCAGTGGGCTGCGGCTGGTCCTGCCGTGGGCCATTCAGAATCTGGTAGACGTCGTATTCACGCGCGGAGACACCGCGTTTCTCAACCAGTTGGCATTGTTTCTGCTGGGTTTGATCGTCGTCCAGACCTTCTTCAACGTCGGCCAGACCTACCTACTGTCGTACATCGGCGAGCGAGTGGTGGCCGACCTGCGCGCCAGCCTGTACCGCAAGCTCCAATCCCTGGACCTGGGCTTCTTCGCCGACCGGCGTGTAGGTGAGATCACATCGCGCGTGACAAACGACGTGACAACCATCCAGTCGGTGGTCACTTCGCAGTTGACCAGTTTCTTCGCGCAACTCCTCACCTTCATCGGTGCGTTGGCGCTCATCCTATACCTCAACACCCGACTGACAGTCCTCATGCTGGTGATCATTCCGCCGGTTGTCCTGATTGGCCGTTTCTTTGGCCGGCGGCTGCGGGGGATCTCCACCACCGTGCAGGACCGCTTGGCCGATGCAACGGCCATCCTGGAGGAGACGCTCAGCGGTGTGCGGGTGGTGAAGTCTTTCGTCCGCGAACCGTATGAGATTGGCCGTTTCACCGAGGCGGTGGAGGATACGTTTGCAGCCGCGCTCACCAGGGCGCGCTACCGGGCCGGCTTCACGCCCATCATCACATTCAGCGGCTTCGGCGGGCTGACCTTCGTGCTGTGGTACGGGGGCCGGCAGGTGCTGGCCGGCCAGCTCACACCGGGCGAGTTGATCTCCTTTCTGTTCTACACCTTCATGATCGCCGGCTCGGTAGGCGTCTTCTCCGGCATCTACGGCAGCATCCAGGAGTCGCTGGGCGCTCTGCGGCGCGTGTTTGAGCTGCTGGATACGGAGCCTACGGTGGTCGAAAAGCCCGACGCGGTCGCCATGCCGCCCATCCAGGGAAAGGTGTGCTTTGAGAACATGTCGTTTGCGTACGAGGATGATCTTATATTGCGTGACGTAGACCTGGACGTGGCTCCAGGCGAGATTATCGCATTGGTGGGACCGAGCGGGGCCGGCAAGACCACGATGGTGAACCTGATCCCGCGTTTCTACGACACGACCACTGGCCGGATCATGATCGACGGGCTTGACATCCGCGACGTCCAACTGCCGTCCCTGCGCGAGCAGATCGGCATTGTGCCTCAGGAAACGCTGCTATTCAGCGCGACGGTTCGGGAGAACATCCTGTATGGCCGGCTCAACGCCACACAGGACGAGTTGGTCGCCGCCGCCCAGGCTGCCAACGCCCACGACTTTATCCAGGCGCTGCCCGAGGGGTACGAGACGCGCGTGGGTGAGCGAGGCGTGAAGCTCTCTGGCGGCCAGCGCCAGCGGGTGGCCATCGCGCGGGCGCTGCTCAAGAATCCGCGTATCTTGCTTTTGGACGAGGCCACATCATCGCTGGACAGTGAATCGGAGGGGCTGGTGCAGGAGGCGCTGGGCCGGCTGATGCAGGGACGGACCACCTTCATCATCGCCCATCGTCTGGCGACCGTCCAGATCGCCGACCGGATCGCGGTGCTGGACCAGGGTCGCATCGTCGAGTTGGGCACCCACGCAGAGTTGCTGGACTACGCCGGTCTCTACGCCCATCTCTACGCCCTCCAGTTCCGCTCCCTGGATGGCGAGGGGGAGCCGGCGGACCTGGCCGAGGTGGAGGTTGCGCCGGCAGTGACAGAGAAGCGCCGGCGAGAGTTGGACCTGTCGTCGCTGCTGCGATTTCGGTAAAATCAGCATAGCAAGCAATGAATTGCCCGCCTGCTACTGCGAAACCCGTTGA
>JBHHXF010000778.1:0-1896 GCA_046756905.1 Anaerolineae bacterium
AGTGATGGCCGGCTAGTCGTCGTAGAATGGCAGGAGGCGCTGGAGTACACGGTCCGAAGGCTGCGGGAGCTGCAAGCCGAGCATGGCTCCGATGCCCTCGGTGGGATCAGCGGCGACCGGGCGGCCAACGAAGACCTGTACGTCTTCCAACGGTTCGTGCGCACGGTCCTGGGGACCAACAATCTGGATCACTGGCGTCAGCCGCGTGACCCTTCGGCAGGCTCAGGGCAGGCTCTGGCCGGCAACGACCTCGTGGCCCAGGTCGGCGTCGGATCCGGCACCAACCTGATGGACCTGGGGGACGGCGATGCCCTGCTGGTCATCGGCGCGGATGTGGAGGAGGAGACGCCGGTCCTCTACCTGCGCATGAAGCAGGCGTCGGAGCGGGGGGCGTACCTGGCTGTGGTCAATGGCCGGCCCACCAAGCTGGCTCGTTACGCTAACGACGCCGTAATCGCCCCCTTCGGCAGCGAGACACACTTCGTGCTGGGCTTGCTGAAGGCCGTGCTGGAAGAGGATCTGGTCGATTCGGATTTCGTGTCTCAGCGCACCGAAGGGTTTGATGAGCTGAGGGCCGGCCTGGCTGAGTACCACCTCGCTGACCTAGCGGATGTGGCTGGCGTATCAGTCGATGACCTGCGGCGGATTGCCCGGACGCTGGCGCAGGCCGACAACTTGATCGTGAGCTACGGTCGGGATGCGATGCTTGCCCTGAGCCCGGTCGAAGGGGTAGCCGGCGGCGGTCGGGCGCTGATCCAGGGACTGGCGAACCTGCTGCTGCTGACCGGCCACGCGGGGCGCGCCAACAACGGCCTGCTGCCCTTCCTGGCTCACAACAACTCCCAGGGCGCAGCCGACATGGGGGTGATCCCGGAGTGGCTGCCCGGCTACGAACGGGTGGACGACGTGGAGGCACGCCGGCGCTTCGCCGAGATGTGGGGCGCGGAGCCGCCGGCGACGCCCGGCCTGGATGCCGACGGGATGCTCCAGGGGGGTGTTCGCAGCCTCTTTGTGATGGGCTCCGACCCGGTGGGGGATCGGCCGGACCTGCGAGAGGCGTTCGAGAAACTCGATTTCCTGGTCGTCCAGGAGTTGTTCCTGACCGAAACGGGTCGCCTGGCCGATGTGGTGCTGCCGGCTGCTGCCTTTGCCGAACGGGATGGCACTTTCACCAACACTGAGCGACGGGTTCAGCATTTCTGGAAGGGCTTTGATCCACCGGGCGTGGCCAGGCCGGACTGGGACATCCTGACCGATCTGGCTCGCTTGATGGGGCAGCGGTTCGCCTACGCTGATGCGGAAGGCGTGATGAGGGAGATCAGCCAGGTCGTGCCCATTTATGCCGGCATGCAATACAGCCAGATAGGTGTGCAGACACCGTTCGGAGTTCGGCTGCGCTCACATTTCTTGTACGAAGGCACCAGCTTTCTGAGCGTGGGGGAGGAGGGCCGGCAGTGGCCGGTTCAGGCTGAAGACCCAGACACGCACCTCCGGCTCGTGTGGCTCCCGCCAGAGGATTTGCAAGCCACTGACGCTGAGTATCCGCTGCTACTTGTGCCGCAGAAGCGCCTGTATGACGACGGTACCCTGATTGAGCACTCCCGCATTCTGGAGGCGTGGGTACCGCCGCCCGTCGTTTACCTCAACCAGGCCGATGCTCTCGCGTACGGAGTGCAGGACGGGGACGAGGTTGATGTGTCGTCGCCTGCTGGCAATGTGGCCTTGACGGCGCGAGTGGATGGTCGGGTGCCGGCCGGCGTGGCCCTGGTCCCGCTGGGCCTGCAAGGCGCTGAGGTGTGGCGGCTGGGACTGCACAAAGGGGTGGTACGAGGCCGGCTTCAGGTGATCAAAGAAGCTGTGCCAGTTGCTACTCAGGCCGGCCTCAGCGAGCAATGA